>JAVHRA010000079.1:0-16349 GCA_036171395.1 Gallionella sp.
TGTTCGACGACTTGGTCGACGACGAAGCGGGCATTGCGGTGCAAGCCAATCAATTCTTGATCGTGGATAACGGCCACGGCGCGCTGATCGACCCGGGTGGCAATATGACCTACAACGGTCTGTTGATGGAGATGCATAATTATTTTCCGCCCAAGAAGCTGGAGTTTATCCTCGCTTCGCATGCTGATCCCGACATCATTGCCTCCATCAATAAATGGATGATACATGCCGACTGCAAAGTGGCGATCTCTAAGCTATGGGCGCGTTTTGTGCCGCATTTCTGTAGTGTCGGCAACATCGATGGTCGCATCATCTCGATACCCGACGAAGGCATGAATTTCCAGTTGGGCGAGTCCGTCATCAAGGCGGTCCCCGCGCACTTCATGCATTCGGAAGGCAACTTCCAATTCTACGATCCGGTTAGCAAGATACTATTCTCCGGTGATATGGGCGCCTCCATCGTGTCGCATAACGAGGCGGATACGCCAGTCCAGGACTTCAATGCGCACATCAAGTACATGGAAGGCTTCCACCGCCGCTATATGATCTCCAACAAAATCTGCCGCTACTGGGTGAATATGGTGAGGCAGATGGATGTGGAATGGATCGTGCCGCAACACGGCAAGTCCTTCAAGGGCAAGAAGATGGTGAACCAGTTTCTTGATTGGATAGAGGTGTTGCCTTGTGGTGTGGAGAATATGACGCAAGATCACTATCGCGTGCCCAGCTGAGTCTGGCTTGTATGGCAATGAAAAAAGCGCTCTAACTCGAGCGCTTTTTTTCGTTACAGCGGCGTGAGTTCCTCTAGATAACGTACGGCATTTTCCACGTAGTGTGCGGTATTGGCATGCATGGCGGCGATCTCTTCTTCGCTGAGCGTGCGCACCACTTTGCCTGGGGAGCCGACTACTAGCGAGTTGTCGGGGATGACCTTGCCTTCGGTGACCAAGGCGTTGGCGCCGATCAGGCAGTTCTTGCCGATAACAGCATGGTTCAGTATCACGGCTTTGATGCCGATTAACCTACCTGCTCCTACGCTACAACCGTGCAACATGGCCTGATGGCCTACGGTCACGTTTTCAGCGATATGCAATGGCGCACCCATATCGGTATGCAACACTGCGCCATCTTGGATGTTGCTGTTCCTGCCGATGTGCAGTGGTTCGTTGTCGCCGCGCAGGGTCGCACTAAACCACACACTGCTGTGCTCCTGCATGACCACCTGCCCAATCACCACCGCGTTGTCGGCGATGAAGTGGCCGCTGCCTATGAGTTGCGGGCTGTGATTACCCAAGCGATACAACATGGGAAGCTCCTTTGCTGTCGACGGACTAGAGGGCGGATGCTCCGGCTGCGGCAATTTGACCATCTTGCACCGCACGCACACCGCTGATGCCCAAGCCACCCACGATCACGCCGTTTATGCTGAGCGGCACACCGCCTTCGGCGGGTATCACGCCGGGCAGGGCGAGATGGATCAATCGACCACTCAGCACTGCGTTCTCCGAATCCTTGGTGGCATATTGGAATGCTGCCGCCGCATGGGCTTTCATCATGGCGGTCTCTACGCTACCAAACTTGGTGTCGTGGCCACGCTGTAGATAAAGCAGATGACCACCGTCATCGGTGATGGCGATAGTGACCTTCCAATCATTGCGCAGTGCTTCGGCCTCTGCGGCAGCGGCGACGCGTTTCGCATCGGCCAGCGTCAGTACCGGTTTGCTGGCCATCGTCATACGTTCAGTGCAGCGAAGACTTTGTCGCGTATCGCTTCGACCGCGCCTACGCCCGGGATATGCACGCACTTGGGGGCTTTGTTGTCGCCAGATTTTTGCCAAGCCGCATAGTATTCGACCAAGGGTTTGGTCTGGTCGTGATACACGTCGAGGCGTTTAATGACGGTGTCTTCCACGTCGTCGGGACGCTGCACCAGATCCTCACCGGTGATGTCATCCTTGCCTGCCACCTTGGGGGGATTGAACACCACATGGTAGGTGCGGCCCGAAGCGGGGTGTACGCGGCGACCGCTCATGCGCTGGATGATCTCTTTGTCTTCCACCGCAATCTCGACCACGTAGTCGATAGGGATGCCGGCATCCTTCATGGCTTGTGCTTGCGGAATAGTGCGCGGAAAACCGTCGAACAGGAAACCGTGTGCGCAGTCTGCGTCCTTGATGCGCTCTTTGACCAGATTGATGATGATATCGTCTGACACCAGACCACCCGCATCCATGATCTGCTTGGCGGACACGCCCAATGGAGTGCCGGCTTTGACCGCTGCACGCAGCATATCGCCGGTGGAAATTTGCGGGATAGCGAACTTCTCTTTGATGTAGTTGGCTTGTGTGCCTTTACCAGCACCGGGTGCGCCTAGCAGGATGAGTCTCATGGTGATTCCTCTCTCGTTTAAATTAAGAAAAGGGGGAAGAGGGAAGGGTAAAACCCGTGTCCATTCTCATAGAGCGGCGCAGAGGTTTTATCCTACTCTCTACTCCCTTCGCCCTTTCTGTTGTTCAAAAATCATTCTTGCCAAATCCAGATCGGCTTGCGTGTCCACGCCTGCCGGTGGTGCTTGTTCAGTGATGGTCACGCCTATCTTATAGCCGTGATATAGCGCACGCAGTTGTTCTAAAGCCTCGAACTGCTCCAGTGCGCAGGGTGTCAACTGGCTGTAGGCACGCAGGAAGCTAGCGCGATAGGCGTAGATGCCGATATGGCGCAACACAGGTAATCCTTGCGGTAGCGCAGATTGCGCAGCGAATGCGTCGCGCGGATAAGGGATAGGCGCGCGGCTGAAATACAGCGCGTTGCCATTTTTGTCCAATACCGCTTTGACGATATTGGGGTTGCGCAGCGCGGCCTCGTCATGGATGGCATGACAGGCGGTGGCGATAGCACACTCGGGGTGTTGGTGCAGATGGGTGGCGACCGCACTTATCAACTCGGGTGGGATAAGCGGCTCATCGCCCTGTACATTGACCACGATGGTATTGTCAGCCCAATTTTGTTGGGCAACCACTTCCGCGAGGCGGTCTGTGCCACTGTTATGGTCGACGCGCGTCATGGTGGCGCGATGACCGTGCTGTGCAGCGCTCTCAAGTATGGTTGTATCGTCGGTCGCGATGATGATCTGTTGTGCGCCGCTGCGTTGGGCTTGTTCGGCCACACGTATCACCATCGGCTTGCCGCCTATATCCAGCAGCGGTTTGCCGGGTAGACGGGTAGAGGCGAGACGCGCGGGGATGACGACGTGGAACGCGATCATCACAGTTTTGCGATTTCTTCTGCGCTGAGTTTGCGTGCTTCGTCGACCAGCATGACGGGGATGTCATCGGCAATCTTGAAGGCCAGACGATCTGCCTTACAGATCAGCTCCTGAGCCGACTTCTGGTATACCAGTGGCGATTTGCACAAGGGACAAACCAGAATTTCAAGCAGCTTTGCATCCATGGGGGGCTATCTTTCGCAGTATCAGTTCTATGAGCTTGGTATCGATTTGTGCTTCCACACGCAACACCCAGTAATGGGTGTCCGCGAAGGCCGTGCATTTTACCGCATCTTTTTCGGTGAGGAGTAGCGCATCACATTCCGCAAAGCATAATTCATTGGGCGTGTAGGCGTGATGGTCGGGGTAAGGGTGCTCCGTACAGTCTAGTCCCATCGCATGCAGTTGATCGAAGTAGCGGCGTGGATTGCCTATGCCAGCCACCGCGTGCAGACGTAATCCTTGAAAGCAATAGGCAGGCAGTGTCTTGCTCGGATTGAGTAGATTATGGAACAGCTCGCCATGTAAACGCATGGTGTGCTCGCCGCTCGCGGCACCGTCACCGTTTACTACCACCGCATCTACATTTTTCAGACGTGACAGCGGTTCGCGCAGCGGGCCAGCGGGCAGCAATAGTCCGTTGCCAAAGCGCCGTCTGCCATCCACCACCACCAGTTCGACATCGCGTTGCAAGCGGTAATGCTGCAAACCGTCGTCACACAGGATGACATCGCATTCGGGATGCGCCTGTAGTGCGGCTAATGCGGTAGCGACGCGGTCGCGTCCTACCCACACTGGGCAGAGGTTGCGTCTGGCCATCAATAACGGCTCGTCGCCGCAGGCTCGCGCTTCGCTGTCTTCTCGTACCTCGGTCGGGCTTTGTACGCTGCCGCCATAACCGCGACTGACGATGATGGGATGCATGCCGAACTCGATGAGTTTAGTGCTGAGTGCCAGCGTGAGGGGAGTTTTACCTGTCCCGCCTACGCTGATGTTGCCCACCACGATGACGGGGACGGGCAGGCGGTGGCTGGCAAAAATATGTTTGCGATACAGCAGGCGACGCAAGGCGGCAAGTGCGCCGAACAGCCAGCTGATTGGCAGCGACACCAGTAGCAGGGGGGTGTAGCGATACCAGTGGCGTTGCAGGCCTTGCACTTTACTGTTGCTGGTTCTGGGTGGTGAAAGTGATGCGTGAATATCCGGCCAGTCGGGCGGCTTCCATGATATTGACCACGGACTGGTGGGTAGCCTTGGCATCCGCATTGATGATGATGGTTGGGTCGGACTGTGTGCCGGCAGCCTTCTTCAGTGCGACCGTCAGCGAATCGATGCCGCTATACATAATGCCTTTGCCGTTCACCGCATAGCGTGCAGTCGCATCTACCGTGATATTGAGCGGCTGCGCACTTGCAGCGCTGGACTCTCCGCCCGCCTGGGGCAGGTTGATTTGTAGTTCGGAGAACTTGGCATAACTGGTGGTGACCATCATGAAGATCAAGATGACCAGCAGCACATCTATCATAGGAATCAGATTGATTTCGGGCTCTTCGCGATTGCGTCCACGTTGAAAGTTCATACGACGACCTTAGTTCTTGCGTTGACCGTGCACGATCTCGACCAGCTTGATGGCTTGCTGTTCCATCTCTACCAACAGGCTATCCACCTTGGCGCGGAAGTGGCGATAGAAGATCATGCTGGGGATGGCCACGATCAGGCCGAAGGCGGTGTTGTACAAAGCGATGGAGATGCCATGTGCCAAGATAGCTGGGCTATTACCAGCAGCGTTTTGTGAACCGAAGATTTCTATCATGCCAACCACAGTGCCGAACAGACCGAGCAATGGGCTGATGGAGGCGATGGTGCCCAAGGTGGTGAGAAAGCGGGATAGTTCATGTTCGGCTGCACGACCTGCTTCTTCGATGGACTCTTTCATCACTTCCTGCGGGCTCTTAATGTTCTTCAGACCGGCGGCGAAGATGCGTCCCAATAGCGAATTTTCTTCTAGCTTGGTTATCATCGCGTCACTGACACCACGTTGCTTTAATTCTTTGTACACCTCATCCAACAATGCGGGGGGCGCGATCTTGTTGCTGCGCAACTCTAAGAGGCGATTCATGATCAAACCGACGGCGACGACGGATGCGAATATCAAAAACCAGATAGGCCAGCCGGCGGCTTCTACGATTGCAAACAAGGTGATTCTCCGTGAGGCTTAAAATTGTAGGGACATCGAATCAAGTCGTATATGCTGTTGGACCGATTCGGCGGGGCGCAACTCTATCTTGTCGCTTGCACTTGAGCAAGATTTGTCAGACTTTTCTTTATGGGTTCGGTTTAACTTGTCATTTTGAAACGATATTTTTGTTTATGCACAAAAACTGTGGATAACTTTGTGGAAAATGTGGGTGTAAGGTATGACAACTTTATGTCGGTAAAGGATTTTTGTTAGATTGCTTATTTTTTAATATGTTAAATATCATAAATAATTCAATTAGTTAACGTAAGTTGAATTTATTGCGCTGTCACAAAGTCGGTTAAGCCTTGTTAGCGCTGGATTTGTGGATTATTCGAGATTGTCAATATGTCTTTCGACCTAATTTTTCAAGAAAAAAATCGCGTACTAAGGGTCGCGGAACTTAACCTTGCGATCAAGCACTTGATCGAAGATCATGTCCCGCTGCTGTGGGTGCGCGGTGAAATATCGAATCTAGTCAAGGCGGCTTCAGGGCACTTATATTTTTCGCTTAAGGATGAACAAGCGCAGGTGCGCTGTGTGATGTTCAGGCACAAAAGCCAATATATAGAGCGACCATTGAGCAACGGTCAGTTGGTGGAAGTGCTGGCTATTGCCTCCCTATACGAGCAACGCGGTGACTTTCAACTCACCGTAGAGCAGATGCGCCCCGCCGGCTTGGGCGTGCTGTATGAACAGTTCGAGCGACTGAAACAGATGCTGAGTGCGCAGGGGCTGTTCGCCATTGAACGCAAACGTGCCCTGCCGCGCTATCCGCGACGGGTGGGGGTGGTGACATCGCCCCAGGCCGCAGCTTTGCGCGATGTGTTGAGTACCCTGAAGTTGCGTCTGCCTAGCGTACCGGTGGTGCTATACCCTACTCCGGTGCAAGGCCAGGGCAGTGCGGAGAAGATCGCGCAAGCAATAATGATTGCTAATCAGCGCGCCGAATGTGATGTGCTGATCGTGTGCCGAGGCGGGGGCAGCATAGAGGATCTGTGGGCGTTCAACGAGGAGGTGGTGGCGCGCGCCATTGCCGCCAGTGTCATCCCCATCGTTAGCGGAGTCGGGCACGAGACCGATTTCACCATCGCGGATTTTGTCGCTGATGAGCGTGCACCTACGCCCACGGCGGCCGCACAACAGGTGGTGCCGGATAGACTGGCATTGCGGGCGGGGCTACGCGACACAGCCCAGCATTTGCAACGTGCCCTGCGCAATCGTTTGAACAACGCTGCGCAGACGCTGGATTATCTGCAACGTCGAGTGGTGCATCCGGCGCAACAGTTGCAGCGCCAGTCTCAGCAGTTGCAGCAATTGCAGCAGAGATTGCAACGTGGCTACGCGCATCACATGGTGCAACAGGCTTGGCACTGGCAGGCGGTCGCACAGCGTCTCTCCAGTGTCAGTGGCAGGTTCGATAAGCAAGCAGAACGCTGCACCAGACTCGCGCAACGTTTGCTTGCGGCGCAGCGAGTGCAACACAGTCGGCATGCCGCGCGCCTTGAGAATGCCACGCAACAACTCAATCTGCTCGACCCGCAACATGTGCTGGCACGCGGTTACAGTCTGGTGTTGAATCGGGATGGCCGTTTGTTGTCCGATGCCGCGCAGATAGAAGTGGGCGAGCAAGTGCGCATCACTTTTGCTAAAGGCTGGGCGCAGGCCGAGTTGAAGGAGAAGGGCCATACCAGTTAGAATCCGCGACCGCCTGTACCGGCCCCGAATCTCAACACCGACTTTGGTCGCTTAACGCCAAGTTATAGCGTGTGCTTTGCGCCGTTGTCCACACATATAGGCGTGACCATTATTCCGTCCAGCGTGGCATGTCGCCGCCCCGGTTCGCCACACGAAAGGTTATGCATGAACGATAAGATCTCAACGCGGCAACTATGGTGGTTGCTGGTCACTGTAGCTGTCATTTGGTTCGCCAATCTCGAATACCGCACCCTGGTCAAACCTGACGAAGGCCGCTATGCCGAGATACCGCGTGAGATGGTTAAGAGCGGCGACTGGACTACACCGCGCCTGAATGAACTCAAATACTTTGAGAAGCCGCCTTTGCAATATTGGGCGACTGCGGTCGCTTACGAAGTGTTCGGTGAACATCAATGGACTTCGCGCCTTTGGGCCGGGCTGACCGGCTTTGCCGGTTTGCTGTTGGTATGGTTCGCTGGGATGCGTTTGTTTGGACGCGAGGCGGCGGGTTATGCCGCGCTGCTATTGGGCAGCAGTCTGTTGTATGCGTTGATCGCGCATGTCAATACCTTGGACATGGGCGTGACTTTCTTTATGAGCTTGGGCATCTTCGCTATGTTGATTGCACAGGGCGAGAGCGAGGTGAAATCACAACGCTACTGGATGATGCTGGCTTGGGCGGGTATGGGCTTGGCGGTGTTAAGCAAAGGTTTGATGGGCTTGATATTGCCGGGTACCGCATTGTTCCTGTATTGCATCTTGCAGCGCGACTGGTCTATGTTCAAGCGCTTGCATTTCCTGCCTGGTCTGACGGTGTTCTTCCTCATCGTCACGCCTTGGTTCTATCTGGTGATGAAGGCCAATCCAGAATTCTTTGAACGCTTCTTTATCTACGAACACTACACCCGTTTCACCACCAAAGATCTGGGGCGTTACCAGCCTTGGTACTATTTTGTGCCTATCCTGCTGGCTGGTGCACTGCCTTGGACGGTATTGATGTTCGATAGCATGTTAGGAACGTGGCGTAGCGGCAAGCGTGTCGCGCAGGTGTTCAGTCCGGAGCGTTTTCTGTTGATCTGGGCGGTGTTCATCTATGTGTTCTTTACCATTTCAGGCTCCAAACTGCCGTCTTACCTCCTGCCTATGTTTCCCCCGCTGGCGCTGCTGATGGCGGTGCGCCTGACACGCATTCGTGAACGCGTGTTGATGTGGGAGCTACTGCCGGTGATTCCTATGCTGCTGATATTGATAGGCTTCGCCTTAAATATCGAGCGCTTCGCCGATACCCCGCAACAGGCAGAGCTCTATCCCCAATATGCAAACTGGCTGATCGGTGGGGTATCCATACTCGTGGTCGGCGTGATATTGGCGGTGCTGCTGCTGAAGCGTCAGCAGAAGACCTTTGCCGTAGTCGTTTTAGCGATGAGTTCATTGTTGTGCGGCCAGATATCTTTGTCGGGCTACAACACCATTGCGCATGAGCGTTCAGCCAAACATATCGCCGCCGCGATCAAGGATTACGTCAAGCCGGAAGTGCCGTTCTACTCGGTGCTCGATTATGAGCAGACCCTGCCTTTCTATATCAAGCACACCTTCACGCTGGTGCAGTATCAGGACGAGATGGCTTACGGTATCAAGCAGGAGCCGCAGAAGTTCATTCCTACTTTGAATGACTTTGTGCCAGTCTGGCGTGCGCAACAAAAGGCGCTGGCTATCATGCCGCTGTATGCCTATCCGATGTTGCAACAACTGGGAGTTGAGATGAACGTTATCTATAAAGACGCGCAATACATCGTGGTGCAGAAGCCATGAACCTAGTCAGCTTCGGACTCATTTTTATCGGCGTGATGCTCAACGCCGCCGCGCAGATACTGATGAAGGCGGGCACCAATGCCATCGGTCACTTCGAATTCAGTGCCGAGAATATCCTGCCTATCGGTTTGAAGCTGGCCACCGAGTGGCACATCATCGTCGCGCTGAGTTGCTATGTGGTCAGCGTGGTGGTGTGGATACTCGCCTTATCACGCGTCCCGGTCAGTATTGCCTTCCCCATGTTGTCGATGGCCTATGTGGTAAATGCCATTGCGGCTTGGTACCTCTTGGGCGAGGCTTTCAATCCCACCAAACTGGTCGGCATGGGGGTGATCATCCTCGGTGTGGTCATCATCTCGCGCGCTTAATTTTCTAAGGACTTTCTACCATGAGCAATACTTTCCTGCCTTTCTCCAAGCCCACTATAGATGAGGCGACTATCGCCGCCGTGGGCGATGTGTTGCGTTCCGGCTGGATTACCAGCGGGCCCAAAGTCACCGAGTTCGAGAAGCAACTGTCAGCCTATTTCGGCGGACGCCCCGTGCGCACGTTCAATTCCGGCACCTGCACTATGGAGATCGCCTTGCGTATCGCGGGCATAGGTGCGGGCGATGAAGTCATCACTACCCCTATCTCTTGGGTGGCTACAGCCAACGTCATACTGGAAGTGGGTGCAACGCCAGTGTTTGCGGATATTGATCCGGTGACACGCAACATCGATCTGGATAAGGTCGAAGCGGCCATCACGCCGCGTACCAAAGCCATCATTCCCGTCTATCTGGCGGGCAAACCTTTGGATATGGACAGGCTGTATGCCATCGCGGCCAAGCACAACTTGCGCGTCGTCGAAGATGCGGCGCAAGCCATCGGCTCTAGCTGGCAGGGCAAACCCATCGGCTCATTCGGTGACTTCGTGTCGTTCAGTTTTCAAGCCAATAAGAACATCACCACCTCGGAAGGGGGGTGTCTAGTGTTGAACAACGCAGCGGAAGTGACGCTGGCCGAGAAGTATCGCTTGCAGGGGGTGTCACGCAGCGGCTGGGACGGCATCGATGTAGACGTGTTGGGCGGTAAATACAATATGACCGATATCGCCGCCGCCATTGGTCTGGGGCAATTCTCGCAACTGGATAAGATCACTGCGCATAGACGCAAACTGGCCAAACGCTATTTCGACACATTGGGGCCGGACTTTGAAGCCCAGACCGGCGCCATCTTGCCGCCGGCGGAATTCAACGATACTAATTGGCATTTATTCCAATTAGAGCTGCCTGCACGTATGACTCGTCCTGAATTTATGAAGCGCATGAAGGAGCACGATGTGGGCGTGGGGTTTCATTACGCGCCCATCCATTTGTTCACAATGTATCGCGAACTCGGTTTTAAGGAAGGGATGTTTCCGGTCGCGGAACGGATCGGCAAGCAGATCGTCTCCCTGCCGATGTTCTACACTCTGACTGAGGTTGATGTGGTGCGTGTGTGTGGCGCGCTGCGTGCGGTGTTGGGCTGAGCCACAGCGCAATAACGGTTAGTTCATCGAATTAGCGGGGATATGACGGTTAGCGGCCTGTAGTTTCTTGAACAGGGCTAGCAACAAGGCCTTGTCCATGAACATACGAGTCGCGTCGGTGATGGCCTCGATATCCATTTGCCCCATTTCAAGAGCAATCACCTCACCGTCAGCAATTACAGCGGCAGAGCGTGCGGGTGCTTCTTTGGTGAAGAAGGCGCTTTCGCCTAGGCATTCACCGCTCAGGATATGGCCGACCACACGATGGTCAAAATAAGCCGTGGCAGAACCGTAAACCAAAACGTAGAACGGACGTATCACATCCAATTCGCTGATGATCTTGTCTTTAGCGGAGAAGTGCACGATACGTGAGTGATTGGCGATTTCGGCTAGATACTCGCTGGGTACGGGATCAAAGAATGAGCAGGCGCGTATCTTGTTGAAGCGGTCTTCAGACGCCACGTCCACCTGTTTGGTGAAGTTGTTTAGGCTATTCAGTATGTCATCATGGATCTTGTCTAAATCGTTCATTTTCCTATGCTCCGTGCGGTGACTCTGAACAATATTGTTCATGAGTTGGTCAGAATGAATTGATTCGCATGTGGAGTATATATTATCGCTAAGTCCCCGTAAGCGTCGAGTTTGCAGGACTAATCCCGCGCAATTCCATGCTTCGAACGCTATATAAATTTTGTGAACGCGGCCGTGTCGGCTAAAATGCCGCCCCTATGGATAAAGTTCAACTATCAGTCGTCATTCCGGTTTACAACGAAGAGCAGGGCCTACAGGCTTTGTTCGACCGTCTCTATCCGGCGTTGGATCAGCTCAATCTGAGCTACGAGATCGTGTTCATCAATGACGGCAGCCGCGACCGCTCGCCTGCAATCTTGCGCGAGCAGTTTCAGAAACGTCCCGATGTGACCCGCGTGATTTTATTTAACGGCAACTTCGGTCAGCACATGGCGATCATGGCGGGCTTTGAACATAGCCGTGGTGAACGTGTTGTGACGCTGGACGCCGATTTGCAGAATCCTCCTGAAGACACTGCATTGCTGTTGGCCAAGATGGATGAAGGCCACGATTACGTCGGCTCCATCCGCCGTCAACGCAACGACAGTTGGTGGCGTCATGTGGCGTCGCGCGCCATGAATGGTCTGCGCGAGAAGATCACCCGCATCAAGATGACCGACCAAGGCTGCATGTTTCGTGCCTATGACCGCAACATCATCAACGCCATCAATGATTGCAAGGAAGTGAATACCTTTATTCCCGCATTGGCGTACAGCTTTGCGCGCAACCCGGCCGAAGTGGTGGTGGGGCATGAAGAACGTGCTGCGGGCGAATCCAAGTATTCCATGTACAGCCTGATACGTTTGAACTTCGATCTGATGACCAGCTTCTCGCTGATGCCGTTGCAGATGTTCTCCATGTTGGGCATGTTGATTTCGCTGTTCTCTGCCTTCTTCTTCATCTTCTTGGTGATACGCCGCTTGTGGATAGGGCCAGAGGCGGAGGGGCTGTTCACACTGTTCGCATTGATGTTCTTCCTCATCGGTATCACGCTGTTCGGCATCGGTTTGCTGGGTGAGTATGTAGGCCGTATCTACCAGCAAGTCCGCCATAGGCCACGCTATCTGCTCGAAGCTATTTTGGAAAAACAGGCATGAGCCGCGCTGTCGTATTCGCCTATCACAACGTGGGGGTGCGCTGCTTGTCGGTGTTGCTTGCGCACGGTGTGGACGTGGCATTGGTCGTAACGCACCGAGACAATCCTAAAGAAAATATCTGGTTCGATAGCGTGGCAGCGCTGGCGAATTTGCACGGCATTCCGGTGATCACGCCGGAAGATCCGAATAGCGAGGAAGTCATTGCGCAAATCCGCGCGTTGCACCCGGATTTTTATTTCTCCTTCTATTATCGCGAGATGTTGAAGCAGGCTTTGCTAGACATTCCAACACGCGGCGCACTCAATATGCACGGTTCGCTGCTGCCCAAATACCGGGGTCGAGTACCGGTGAATTGGGCCATAATTCGCGGCGAAACAGAAACTGGTTCGACTTTGCATTACATGACCGCCAAGCCCGACAACGGCGATATTGTTGCGCAACAAGCGGTGCCTATCTTGCCTAACGACACGGCTTTGCAAGTATTTCAGAAGGTCACAGTGGCAGCTGAGATGGCGTTGCACGAGGTGTTGCCCGCCTTGCTGGCTGGCACGGCCAAAGCCGAGCAACAGGATTTGAGCAAGGGTGCGTATTTTGGTGGGCGCAAGGCCGAAGACGGCGTGATCGATTGGTCACAGTCCGCACTGGACATCCACAACCTGGTGCGTGCGGTCGCTCCGCCGTATCCGGGCGCGACCACGCATCTGTTGGGTATGCCCATGCGCATCTTGCAGACGTTGCAAACCAAATGTAGTGCCGCAGGTGGCAAGCCCAGTTTCTATGTGAAAGAAGGTAAGGCTTATGCGATCTGTGGAGCGGGTGTGTTGCGTGTCGTGCGTTTTGAGTTGAACGGTATAGAGATGAGTGCGCAGGCGTTTGCCGCGCAATTCGGTTTAAACAATTTTGAATTTAACCAATAAGGAAGAGCTATGAAAAAAGTATTGATACTCGGTGTGAACGGTTTTATCGGTCATCACCTGTCCAACAAGATTCTGAACACCACTGACTGGGAAGTCTATGGCATGGACATGAGCACAGACCGCATCAGCGACATCATCGGTCACGAGCGTTTCCATTTCTTTGAAGGTGACATCACCATCAATAAAGAGTGGGTCGAGTACCACGTCAAAAAGTGCGATGTGATCCTGCCTTTGGTGGCGATCGCTACCCCTTCCACTTATGTTAAGCAACCTTTGCGCGTGTTCGAGCTGGATTTCGAAGCCAATCTGCCTATCGTTCGTGCTGCGGTTAAGTACAACAAGCATCTGGTGTTCCCATCCACTTCCGAAGTCTATGGCATGTGCCATGACGCCGAGTTTGATCCAGAAAATTCCGAACTAATCTGCGGCCCGATCAATAAACCGCGTTGGATCTACTCCAACTCCAAGCAACTGATGGATCGCGTGATCTGGGGCTACGGTATGGAAGGCTTGAACTTCACCCTGTTCCGTCCGTTCAACTGGATTGGCGCAGGTCTGGATTCTATTCATACCCCCAAAGAAGGTAGCTCTCGCGTAGTGACCCAGTTCCTCGGCCACATCGTGCGCGGCGAGAACATCAGCTTGGTGGACGGTGGTATGCAAAAACGTGCCTTCACTTACATCGACGACGGCATCAACGCGCTGATGAAGATCATCGAAAACAAGGATGGTATTGCTACCGGCAAGATCTACAACATCGGCAATCCGGTCAACAACTACACCATCCGCGATCTGGCCGACATGATGATGAAGCTGGCTGCCGAATTCCCCGAGTATCAAGAGTCTGCCAAGAAAGTGAAGATCGTCGAGACCACTTCCGCCGCTTACTATGGCAAGGGTTATCAGGACGTACAGAACCGTGTGCCCAAGATCACCAACACTTGTGAAGAACTGCATTGGAAGCCGACCATCAATATGGCGGATACGCTGCGCAACATCTTTGAGGCGTATCGCGGCCAAGTTGGCGAAGCGCGCAAGTTGATGGACTAAATAACGCTCGGCATCAACAGAGGCGGGAAGCGAGTGCGAACTTGCTTCTCGCTTTTTACATTCTAAAGCTGCATACATCGAGGTTGGTTTATGAAACAGATTGCTCTAAAAATTGATGTCGATACTTATCGTGGTACCCGTGAAGGCGTGCCGCGTCTGGTCGATGTGCTGCAACGCTACAACGCCGGTGCCACCTTCTTCTTTTCGCTGGGACAGGACCATACCGGTCGCGCTATCAAGCGGGTGTTCCGTCCCGGCTTCATCGGCAAGGTGTCGCGCACTTCGGTAGTGGAGCATTACGGCATCAAGACGCTGCTGTACGGTACGCTGCTGCCCGCACCCGACATCGGCAAGAAATGCGGCGCCATCATGCGCGCGGTACGTGATGCAGGTTTTGAAGTGGGCATCCATTGTTACGACCATATTCGCTGGCAAGACTATGTGGCGAATCAAGATGAAGTTTGGACGCGCCGCGAATTGCAACTGGCCGTGGATAGGTTCACTTCTATCTTTGGCACTGCGCCACGTGCGCATGCTGCCGCCGGATGGCAGATGAACCGTCACGGTCTGCGTTACTTGCAACATCTGGGCATGGAATACAGCTCGGACACGCGCGGCACGCATCCTTTCATACCCACCTGGAACGCAGAGATCATTGCCGTGCCGCAACTGCCTACCACCTTGCCCACGCTCGACGAGCTGATGAATCGCGAGGGCATCACGCTGGACAATATCGCCGAGCACATCCTCAAGATGACGGCAGATGCACCCGCGACGGGTCACGTCTACACGCTGCACGCCGAGCTGGAAGGCCAGAAGTGGATGCCCATCTTCGAGCAACTGCTGAAAGGCTGGCAGGAACAGGGCTATGCCTTGGTCTCCATGCAGGACTATTTGCACAGTTTGGATGTGGCCTCTTTGCCGCGTCATGAAGTGCAGATGCTGGAAGTCGAAGGACGCGTCGGTACTTTGGCGAGTCAGGCGGCTTAAGCGCATGGCTGATAGAAGATGACCATGACACGCTACACATTGTTACGCGCTGCCTTATTCATACTCGCATCGTTGTATGCGTTAACCAGCGATGCGGCTTTACCGGTCTCGTCCAGTGTTCCAGGTGGCGTGGCCGTCATCGCCTTGGGTAAGGTGGTGAGCGGGGTGGATGCACCGCGCGCTTGGTTGGGCGATCAGCCGGTGCTAGTCACTGCCGATCATGATGTTTGGTATGCGGTGCTGGGCGTATCGCTGGCGACCAAGCCGGGCCATCATGCGCTGCGTGTGCAGAGCGGCAGTGCCAATCGTAGCGTGGACTTTGAGGTATTCAGCAAGGACTATCCCGAGCAGCGCATCACGCTCAAAGACAAGGGCAAGGTGCAGTTGTCGCCGGAAAATCTGGCGCGCTCCGAGCGCGAGATCAGCGAGATCATTCGCTTCAAGCATCACTGGAATGCCACGCGCGATACCGATCTGGCTTTTATCGTTCCTGCGGCAGGTCCATTCACAGGTCATTTTGGTATGCGCCGCTACTTTAACGGCGAGGCACGTGCGCCGCATGCCGGTCTGGATGTGGCGGTCGAGCGTGGTACGCCAGTGATGGCAAGCGGTGCAGGTACGGTACTGGCGGTGGGCGATTATTTTTTTAACGGCAAGACCATCTTTCTCGATCACGGCAACGGACTGATCACCCTGTATTGCCATTTGGATCGCATGGACGTGCAAGCCGGAGTAGTGGTCGCCAAAGGACAGCCTATCGGTTTGTCTGGCATGACCGGTCGCGCCACCGGTCCTCATCTGCACTGGAGCGTGGTGCTGAACGGCACCATGGTCGATCCGGAACTATTTATCCCTGCTACTGTTCAGCCATGAGCGTTGCTCAGCCCGCGCTGCTGTGTTGGTTGATAGCAGCAGGTCTCTTGGCAGGTAGCCATGCAGCACAGGCACAGCGTTTTGGTCAGACTCGCACGCAGATTATAGATATGGTCGTGATTCATTCCACCGGCGGCGCCACCTGCGATGCCAAGACGCATCAGCCTATTTGGGTAAATGCTGGCACGCTGGACGACAACCTGCGCAACATCGAAGCGCACCCCATCCTTGGTATCCATTACATGATAGACAGGGACGGCACACTGCGCGCCAGCGTGCCCGAGGCGCGCATGGTTCACCATGTGTTGCACTACAGCCAGCGTTCCATCGC
>JAVHRA010000080.1:0-3461 GCA_036171395.1 Gallionella sp.
GCATCATAACCTTGCATGTCCACTTTGAGACAAGCGATGCCTTCTGCTGCGACCACAAATACTTCACGTACCCCCTGTACCGCCTGCAAACTCTGTTGCAGCTGCACCCCCTGAGATTCGCTCAAGGGTGACAGGTGGAACAGCTTGGTGCTCACCGCTAGTGGCGGACGCATGGTACTGGCCACCAGCAACCACAAGGCCAGCAGGATGATACTAAAGATGAACACCGCGTTGCCACCAACATGCTGCATCAAAACACCGCCCATGACCGCGCCGAAGAACGCGCCTAAAAACTGCACGCTGCTGTATACGCCCATCGCCGTACCTTTGGCTGCAAGTGGTGCGATCTTGCTAATCATCGAAGGTAAGGTTGCTTCCAACACATTGAAGGCTGTGAAGAACACTAGCAAGGCCGTAGCGATCAGCCACAGACTGTGTTGTCCAAACATCAGCAAGGCCTGTGCGCATATCGCCAAGAACACCGCGAGCATGAACACCTGCTTCATCTTGGCTTTCTTTTCCGCAATGACGATAGGCGGCACCATCAACACAAAGGCAATCAACATCACCGGCAGATAAATCTGCCAATGTTGCGTAACCGCCAGACCATTGGCTTGCAACACGAATGGCACTTGCATGAACACCGACATCAGGATGGCGTGCAGCGAGAAAATGCCAAAATCCAAACGCAGCAAATCCTTGTTGCGCAACACCTCGGCAAACTTGCCGTGACCTGCTTCAGTATCCGTATGAAAGCGCGTGATGATCGGATTAGGAATGACAAAACGTACCAAGAATATCGCTACAAAAGCCAGCACACCGGTCAAAGCGAACAAACCGGGGACGCCCAATACACCATGCAGCAAGGGCGACAAGATCAAAGACAGAGAGAAGGTGATGCCGATAGTCATGCCTATCATCGCCATCGCTTTAGTGCGCACCTCTTCACGGGTCAGGTCGGCCGTCAAAGCCATCACCGCCGCATTGATCGCCCCCGCACCCTGTATGGCGCGACCGATGATGACCCAATAAATATTGTCGGCTGAAGCCGCGATGAAACTACCGATGGCGAACACCACCAGTCCGATGTAGATGATGGGCTTGCGACCATAACGATCCGATAGCCAACCAGCCGGTATTTGCAAGATGGCCTGTGTCAAACCATAAGCGCCCAGCGCCAAGCCCATCAACATATGGTTCTCGCCACCGGGCAGATGTTCGGCATACAAAGCGAACACAGGCAGGATGATAAACAAGCCCAGCATGCGCAGGCCGTAGATACCGGCAAGCCCCATACTGGCCCGCTTTTCTCCGGGATTCATTACAGTGGAAACGACAGACATAAGCGAGAAGATACGAAATTTCAGAAGGCGCGTATCTTAACAGCTAGTCCGCCCTGCTCCTAGCAGTTGGACATCGCAATAGTTCAACAGGTCTGTGTTGGGAAAGCCTGCGAACTCGCGTATATTCGCAAGTCGTTTTCACCATCGGTCGGTCAGCATGGAACTCATCAAAATTCGCGGTGCACGCACGCACAATCTCAAGAACATCAATCTCGATCTGCCGCGCCATAAATTGGTGGTCATCACCGGTTTGTCGGGTTCGGGTAAGTCTTCACTGGCGTTCGATACCTTGTATGCAGAAGGCCAGCGCCGCTACGTTGAGTCGCTCTCGGCGTATGCGCGGCAATTTTTGCAGTTGATGGAAAAGCCTGATGTCGATTTGATTGAAGGTCTGTCCCCCGCCATCGCCATCGAACAAAAAGCGACTTCGCACAATCCGCGTTCCACCGTGGGCACGGTCACCGAGATACACGATTATCTGCGGTTGCTGTTCGCCCGCGCAGGAGATCCGTATTGCCCCAATCACGATCTGGTGTTGCAGGCGCAGTCGGTCGGGCAGATGGTGGATCATGTGCTGGCCTTACCGGAAGGCACCAAGGTAATGATTCTCTCGCCACTGGTGGTAGAGCGCAAAGGCGAACAACTGGATTTGTTCGACGAGCTGCGCGCGCAGGGTTTCACACGCTTGCGCATCAATGGCGCGGTGCATGAAATCGACCAATTGCCGGCTTTGCAAAAGACCAAGAAGCACACCATAGACATCGTGGTGGACAGGCTTAAGGTGAGTGCGGAGTCCAAGCAGCGTCTGGCGGAATCTTTTGAGACTGCACTGCGTCATGCCGATGGTCGCGCGCTGGCGGTGGAAATGGATAGCGGTGTGGAGCATTTGTTCTCGGCCAAATTCGCTTGCTCCATTTGCAACTACTCGCTGCCGGAACTGGAACCGCGTTTGTTCTCGTTCAACAGCCCCATGGGTGCGTGCCCCAAGTGTGACGGCCTAGGCAACATCAGCTTCTTCGACCCCAAACGCGTGGTGTCTTTCCCCAATATGTCGCTGAGTGCGGGGGCGATCAAGAGCTGGGACAAGCGCAACCAGTTCTATCACCAACTGCTCGCGGGCCTCTCCAAGCACTATGCTTTTGATCTGGAGCAATCGTATGAGAGCCTGCCGGAGCGCATCCAACAGGTGTTGCTGTATGGCAGCGGCAAGGATGAAATCGCCTTCCACTATATCAATGAACGCGGCAAGACCGTGCTGCGTGAGCATAGCTTCGAAGGCATCATCAATAATCTGGAACGTCGTTATAAAGAGACCGACTCGCCCACCGTGCGCGAAGAGTTGGCCAAGTATCTCAACACCTGCCTCTGCCCGGAATGCAAAGGCTCACGCCTGCGCATCGAGGCACGTCATGTGCGTGTCGGCGACCACAGCATCTACCAGATCAGCGCTCTGCCCTTGCGTGCCGCGCTGGACTTCTTCAGTACTTTGAAGTTGCAAGGCAGCAAAGCGGCCATCGCAGAGAAGATAGTCATCGAGATCGCCAACCGCCTCACCTTCCTCAACAATGTTGGCTTGGATTATCTGTCGCTGGAACGCTCTGCCGAGACGCTGTCGGGCGGTGAGGCACAGCGCATCCGCTTGGCCTCGCAAATCGGCTCAGGTTTAACTGGCGTGATGTATGTGCTGGACGAGCCATCTATCGGGCTGCATCAGCGCGATAACGACCGCTTGTTGGACACGCTCAAGATGCTGCGCGACATGGGCAATAGCGTGATTGTGGTAGAACACGACGAAGATGCCATACGCCATGCCGACTATGTCGTGGATATGGGACCGGGTGCGGGCGAACACGGCGGCGTGATTGTGGCGCAAGGCACGCCGCAACAAGTGTGCGATAACCCGCAATCACTGACCGGCGACTATCTGACCGGACGACGCAGTATCCCCATGCCCAAGAAGATGATGAAGCCTGATGCGGAGCGCATGCTCACCATCACTGGCGCCTGCGGCAATAATCTCAAAGACGTCACGCTGAATCTGCCGGTCGGCTTGCTGACCTGCGTCACTGGTGTATCCGGCTCGGGCAAGTCCACTCTCATTAATGACACGCTCTACCC
>JAVHRA010000081.1:0-3420 GCA_036171395.1 Gallionella sp.
GCACGTCGTCGATACGACCCATGATCCAGAAGTAACCATCCTCATCGCGGCGTGCCGAGTCCCCAGCCAGATAGGAACCGCGCATCTCGGCGGGGAAGTAGGAGGAGACGTAACGCTCTGGGTCGCCCCAGATGGTGCGGATCTGTGACGGGAAGGGACGCTTGATGACCAAGAAGCCGCCGTGTTGGTCGTGCACTTCGTCACCGGCTTCATTGACGATAGCGGCCATGATGCCGGGCAAAGGTAGAGTGCAAGTACCGGGTTTGAGCGGCATCGCGCCGGGCAGCGGAGCGATCATGTGGCAACCTGTTTCGGTCTGCCACCAAGTATCCACGATAGGGCAACGCTCACCGCCTACGGTGTTGTAGTACCACATCCAAGCTTCAGGATTGATAGGCTCACCCACGCTGCCGAGCAGGCGCAGACTGGACAGATTGTATTGCTTGGGTAAATCGCCACCCAGCTTGATCAGCGAACGAATCGCGGTCGGTGCGGTGTAGAAGGTGGTGACCTTGTGGTTTTGGATCATCTTCCAGAAACGGCCTGCGTCTGGATAAGTTGGTACGCCTTCGAAGATGACTTGGGTCGCGCCCATTGCCAAGGGGCCGTAAGCCACATAGCTGTGACCCGTGATCCAACCCACGTCGGCGGTACACCAGAAGATATCGTCGGCCTTGTAGTCGAACACCCATTTCATCGATGCCATCGCGCCCAGCAAGTAACCGCCGCTGGAGTGTTGTACACCCTTGGGTTTGCCAGTAGAGCCGGAGGTGTAAAGGATGAACAATGGATGTTCTGCGCCCACCCACTCCGGTTCGCAATGTGCGGAAGATTGAGCGTTGAATAGATCGTGCCACCAGATGTTTACGTCTTCGTCCCACTGCACATCAGCGCCGGTGCGGCGATACACGATGACGCTGTGCACCATCTCGCAGTCGCCGAAGGTCAGAGCTTCGTCCACCGCAGGTTTGAGCGGGATGACTTTGCCGCCGCGCATTTGTCCGTCAGCCGTGATGACTGCGACGGCTTGAGCATCCGTGATGCGCTCGTGCAGACTCTTGGAGGAGAAACCACCAAACACGACCGAGTGGATCGCACCGATACGCGCACAGGCTTGCATCGCGACCACGGCTTCCACACTCATCGGCATATAGATGATGACGCGATCACCTTTTTTGATGCCGCGCGATTTCAAGCCGTTGGCGAATTGGCTAACGCGGCCATGTAACTCGCGGTAGCTGACATGGCTGACTTTGCCGTCATCCGCTTCAAAGATTATGGCGGTCTTGTTAGGCTGGCTGTCCAGATGTTTGTCCAAGCAGTTGTAGGAGACGTTTAGCTCACCGTCTTCGAACCACTTATAGAACGGAGCTTTGCTCTCGTCTAACACTTTGGTAAAGGGTTTTTTCCACAGCAACAGCTCGCGCGCCAGTTTCGCCCAATAGCCGGCGTAGTCCTGCTCCGCTTCTTTGCACATGGCTTGATAGGCGCCCATGCCGGAAACGTTGGCTTGCGCAACGAAGGCAGGAGCAGGATTGAAAACGCGTGTTTCGTTCAGTGTGGATTCGATGTTAGACATGATGCTCCCGAGCGGACTTGGTGGTGGAATAAGGCTGGCGAATGTAAATTTTTTTAAGGGTGGATGTCAATGAATTCGGCATAAAAAAGTCGCACACTGTTTTTTCATAGTGCGCGACTTGCTGCTTCAGAGTAGCGGCACGATCATCAGCGCGACGATATTGATAATCTTGATCAGTGGGTTGACCGCCGGACCCGCCGTGTCTTTGTAAGGATCGCCCACCGTGTCGCCGGTCACGGCAGCTTTATGCGCCTCTGAACCTTTGCCACCGAAGTTGCCTTCTTCTATATATTTTTTAGCGTTATCCCAAGCACCGCCGCCTGCGGTCATGGAGATGGCGACGAAGATGCCGGTGATGATAGTGCCAACCAGCACGCCACCCAGCGCCTGCGCACCCAGCGTCACGCCGACGATGACCGGTACGGCGATAGGCAGTAAGGAGGGAACGATCATCTCTTTAATCGCCGCTTTTGTTAGCATATCTACGCAAGTGCCGTATTCGGGTTTGCCAGTGCCTTCCATGATGCCGGGGATTTCTTTGAACTGGCGTCGTACTTCGATTACCACCGAACCCGCCGCACGTCCCACCGCTTCCATGCCCATCGCAGCAAACAGATAGGGCACCATGCCGCCAATGAACAGACCGATGATGACCATGTGATTGGACAGATCGAAGCTGGTAATCACGCCTAGCTTGGCTTGCAAGGCATGGGTGTAGTCGGCGAATAAGACCAATGCGGCCAAGCCGGCTGAACCGATGGCGTAGCCTTTAGTCACGGCCTTGGTGGTATTGCCTACCGCATCCAGTGCGTCGGTGATGACGCGCACGTCTTCGGGCAAACCCGCCATTTGCGCGATGCCCCCTGCGTTGTCGGTGATCGGGCCGTAAGCGTCCAGTGCCACGATGATGCCGGCCATAGACAGCATGGAGGTTGCGGCGATGGCGATGCCATACAAGCCCGCCAAGTCATACGCGCTCCAAATCGCCAAACATACGACTAGTACCGGTGCGGCGGTGGCCTTCATCGAGACACCTAGACCAGCGATCACGTTAGTACCATGTCCTGTTGTAGACGCTTCAGCAATATGGCGTACTGGCGCATATTCGGTCGCGGTGTAGTACTCAGTGATCCATACCATCGCGGCGGTGAGTGCCAGGCCAATCAGGGTTGCGTAGTAGATGTGGCGGGCCGAGACCAAGACGCCGTCTATCATCACCCCATCGCCCAACATCGAGGTTGTGATGGGATAGAAGGCGATGGCGGCCAGCACCCCCGAGACGGTCAAGCCACGGTATAGGGCGTTCATAATCTTGCCGCCCGCGCGTGCTTTGACGAAGAAAGTGCCTACGATGGAGGCGATGATGGAGAAACCACCCAGCACCAGTGGATAGATCACGGCGTTTGCCCCAGCATCCTTCATCAGTAATCCGCCCAACAACATGGTTGCGACCACGGTCACCGCATAGGTCTCGAACAGATCGGCGGCCATGCCAGCGCAGTCGCCGACGTTGTCACCGACGTTGTCAGCAATCACCGCAGGATTGCGCGGGTCGTCTTCTGGGATGCCGGCTTCCACTTTGCCGACTAGATCAGCCCCGACGTCCGCACCCTTGGTAAAGATACCGCCGCCCAGTCGCGCGAAGATTGAAATCAGCGAGCCGCCGAAGGCCAAGCCGACCAAGGCATGGGTCGCTTCTTCGGTGCTATTGGCCATCGATAAGGTGAGGAAGGCGTAGTAACCCGCCACGCCCAATAGCCCCAGACCGACCACCAGCATGCCGGTTATGGCACCGCCTTTGAACGAGACGTCTAAGGCAGGATTTAATCCTTGCGTGGCAG
>JAVHRA010000082.1:0-16199 GCA_036171395.1 Gallionella sp.
GCGCTGATGGAAGAGATACTGAATCGCAACCTGCCGTATGCCTCTGGCCCGCAATGGCTGTCCGATACTTTGCTGCGTGATAAGTGGGTGTTAGGCGTGGCGGGCACGCACGGCAAGACCACCACCACTTCGATGCTGGCTTGGATATTGGAATATGCGGGGCTGACGCCCGGCTTCCTAATCGGCGGTGTGCCGCAAAACTTCGGCATCTCGGCGCGCATCACTGAATCGCCGTTCTTCGTTATCGAAGCCGACGAGTACGACACGGCCTTTTTCGACAAGCGCTCCAAGTTCGTGCATTACCATCCGCGCACCGCCATCCTCAATAATCTGGAATTCGATCACGCGGATATCTTTGCCGACCTGAACGCCATCGAGACGCAGTTCCATCATCTGGTGCGCACCGTGCCGGGCAATGGGCTGGTTGTGTGCAACGGACGTGAGGAATCGCTACAGCGCGTGCTTAAGCGCGGTTGCTGGACACCTGTGGAACAGTTCGGCAATGACGCGGGTTGGCAGATCGACGCCGATGACCGCGTGACATTGAACGGCGTTGCGCAAGGCACACTGCAATGGGATTTGATGGGTGAACACAATCGCATGAACGCGCTGGCGGCTTTGTCTGCCGCGCGCCATGTCGGCGTGCCTGTTGCGCAAAGCTTGGCGGCACTAGCCGAGTTCAAGAATGTGAAACGCCGCATGGAGGTAAAGGGCACGGTCAACGGCATCACCGTGTATGACGACTTTGCGCATCACCCCACCGCGATAGATACCACCGTCGCTGGCCTGCGTAACAAGGTCGGCAAGGCGCGCATCCTGGCGGTACTCGAACCGCGTTCCAACACCATGAAGCTGGGTGTGATGAAGGATGCGCTACCCGGCAGTCTGAAAGATGCCGATCTGGTGTTCTGCTATGCGGGAAATCTGGGCTGGGATGCGCGCGGTGCGCTCGCGCCCTTAGGTGACAAAGCCGTAGTCAAAGATGATCTCAACGAGTTGATCGCCGCCATCACCACTGCCGCACAAGCTGGCGACCAGATACTAGTGATGAGCAACGGCGGCTTCGGTGGCATACACGACAAGCTGCTCAAACAACTGGCGCGGTAACCCTCACTCCTGATCGTCCAAGCCTAGTTCTTGTATCTTGCGCGTCAGGGTGTTGCGCCCCAGACCCAATAACGTCGCTGCTTCTATGCGTCTGCCGTGGGTATGTTGCAAAGCTTGCAGAATCAGCGTGCTTTCAAACTGCTGTGTCAGCTTATCCATGATGCGCTCGTCACCGCGTTGCAAGGCCATCGCCGCATGCTGCGCCAAAGCTGTACTCCAATCGCCACTGACCGTTCCCACTGCCGCAGATTCCTCGCGCCACTCGGGCGGCAAATCGGCGATCTCGACCACCTTGGATGGCGTCATCACGGTCAGCCAATGACAGAGATTTTCCAGCTGCCGCACGTTGCCCGGGAAGTTCTGCGCGGTGAGGTGCTGCACCGTCTCCGCGCTTAACTGCTTCTGCTCCACGGCCAACTCGCGTGCGCTCTTTTGCAAGAAGTAAGTAGCCAGCAACGGGATGTCCTCGCGACGTTCACGCAACGGCGGCAGGCGCAACCGAATGACGTTCAGGCGATGAAACAAATCCTCGCGGAACAAGCCTTGTTTGACGCGCTCTTCCAAGTCTTGATGCGTGGCGGTGATGATGCGCACATTGGCCTTGATGGGCTGATGACCACCAACGCGGTAGTAGTTGCCGTCCGACAACACGCGCAACAAGCGGGTTTGTAGCTCGGAGGGCATATCGCCGATCTCATCGAGGAACAAAGTGCCGCCCTCAGCCTGTTCAAAACGCCCGCGCCGCGTGGTCGCTGCACCAGTAAAAGCGCCACGCTCGTGACCGAACAACTCCGACTCTAATAAGTCTTTGGGTATGGCTGCGGTATTGATGGCGACGAAGGTCTTGTCGGCACGCAAGCTGTGGCGATGTAGCGCACGCGCCACCAGTTCTTTACCTGTACCGGATTCACCATTAATCAATACCGTGGCATGCGATTGCGACAAACGGCCTATGGCACGAAACACTTCCTGCATCGCCGGGGCGTGGCCCAAGATATCTGCCGCCACTTCTTCGGGCTCCTCTGCACTGGTCTTGCGCCTACTTTGCTCCAGTGCACGACCTATCAGTTCGACCGCGTGATTGATGTCGAAAGGTTTGGGTAGATACTCAAATGCTCCGCCCTGAAATGCCGACACGGCACTCTCCAGATCGGAGTAGGCAGTCATGATAATGACGGGGATTTGCGGATAGCGTTTGTGCAAAGACTCCAAGAAATCCAAGCCTGAACTGCCCGGCATACGTATATCACTCACCACTACCTGTGGTAGCTCACTAGCCAATGCACGCAAGGCATCGTCAGCGGTGGCAAAACTCTTGTAAGCGATGTCAGCGCGGGCCAACGATTTCTCTAACACCCAACGTATCGACTTGTCGTCGTCGATGATCCAAACTGGTTTCATAGTCTTCTTCTAAATCATTAAGAGGGTAGGGGGAGCATCACACTGAAGCTGGTTCGACCGGGCTCGCTCTCGAATTCGATAGAACCGTTATGTTGACTGACAAAGTCTTGTGCCAACGTCAGTCCAAGTCCGTGCCCATCGGGGCTGCCCGATACCAGTGGATAAAATATTTTGTCGCGCAATTCAATTGGAATGCCGGGGCCGTCATCTATGATCTGCACCAGTATGGCCAGTCTGTGACGCCTGCGAGTGATCGTGATTTGGCGTGCAATACGTGTACGTAAGATGATGCGTCCCTTGCCCTGCATCGCTTGGCTGGCATTACGCACAATGTTGAGCATCACCTGTATCAGTTGTTCTTTGTCGCCGATCAGTGAGGGTAAGCTGGTGTCATAGTCACGTTGTATGGTCAGCCCTATCGGTATTTCAGCCAGTACCAGACTGCGTACACGTTCCAACACTTCATGGATATTGAGCGAATTGTGATTGGTCGCTGCTTGCGGTGTCAGCAGCTTTTCCATCAAGCCACGCAACCGATCCGCTTCCTGAATGATGACTTGGGTGTATTCACGCAAACCCGGCTTATCTAACTCTTGCTCCAGCAGCTGCGCTGCACCGCGTATACCGCCCAAAGGATTCTTAATCTCGTGCGCCAGATTGCGCAACAGCAAGCGATTCGCCTGCGTCTGATCTAACATCTGCTCTTCACGTGCAAGCTTGAGCGTGCGGTCGATAAGATGGAATTCCAACATCAATCCCGGCTCACTCAGTTGCAAAGGTGTAGCTGCACAACGCAGGTGCAATTTTCCGTGCACATGTGTGCCCAGAATCATGTCGTGTTCTATGTAACTGGCGTGCGTCGTCACCGCTTGCTGCATTGCATAGGCTAATTGTTCGGTATGCGTAAACACTTGTTGCACTGTCAGTCCGTGCAGGTTTTTGCTACCAACTTCGAACAGATTCTCTGCGGCGGAATTGAGATAGGAGATACGTAACTCGCTATCCAGCAGCAACACTGCAGTAGCAAGGTTCTCTAAGGTCAGGATGGGGAAATCTGGCATAAGGTTCATGTATTCTATAGAGCATGAACCATGCCAGAATAAGGGACGTTTTGCTATTTCAGTTTTGCTAGTTCAGCATTCAACGCATCAATGTTCTTTTGATGAATATTCACCTCGTCACTCTGTTTGCTGACTGCGGCGTTGTACTCTTGTGCGCGTGCTTCATTATGCATAGATTTGCCATTTACGACGAAATCGCCACGATTCTGTTCCGATGCTTGCTGCAAGTTTTGCTTGGCTTCTTGTAACAGCTTTTGCTCAGTCTGCAATTCATCTTGCAGAATTTTGCGTCGCGTCTCATCGCGACCCTTTTGCGTCTCTTCGTCTACCCTAGGAAAGTTTCCCCGCGCAGGCACTTTCGCCAGCGGTGCCATCGTAGGTAAGGGCTCCAAGTTAAGCTTCTTCCCGCCTTTGATGGGCGAACTAGAATATGTCACATGACCATCTGCATCGACCGACTTGTATAGGTCGGCTTGCGCTGCCATAGGCAACAGACAGAGCAGCACGAATAGCTGATTCAATTTCATAACAGTTCCTAAATGATGAAATGACGATTGAGTATAGGCGAAGCGTGTGACTGCGACAATTGCTTTGCGGTTCCGCAGCTTATGTCGCAGCAATAAAAAACGGGGCTTGCGCCCCGTTTTATTTTCCTGCCGAGCCCTGATTACAGGCTGTAGTACATGTCGAACTCAACTGGGTGAGTCGTCATGCGCATACGTGTCACTTCTTCCATCTTCAATGTGATGTAAGCATCGATGAAGTCATTAGAGAACACGCCGCCACGAGTCAGGAACTCGCGATCTTTGTCCAAAGCATTCAGTGCTTCGTCCAAAGAGGTACAGACAGTAGGGATCTTTGCATCTTCTTCGGGTGGCAAGTCATACAAGTTCTTGTCAGCGGGGTCGCCGGGGTGGATCTTATTCTGGATGCCATCCAAACCCGCCATCATCAGTGCAGAGAAGCACAGGTATGGGTTAGAAGATGGGTCTGGGAAACGTGTCTCGATACGGCGTGCCTTGTCGCTAGCGACGTGAGGAATACGGATCGAAGCGGAACGGTTCTTCGCAGAGTAAGCCAACTTGGTCGGCGCTTCATAATGCGGCACCAGACGCTTGTAGGAGTTAGTACCGGGGTTGGTGATCGCGTTCAATGCCTTGGCATGCTTGATGATACCGCCGATGTAGTACAGCGCAGTTTCAGACAGTCCGGCATAGCCATTGCCTGCGAAAGAGTTCTTGCCTTCTTTCCAAATGGACTGATGCACGTGCATACCAGAGCCGTTGTCGCCCACGATAGGCTTAGGCATAAAGGTCGCTGTCTTGCCGTACTGGTGTGCGACGTTGAACACAACGTATTTCAACGCTTGAGTCTGGTCAGCGCGGCGTACCAGTGTGTTGAACTTGGTACCGATTTCACATTGACCAGCATTCGCCACTTCGTGGTGATGCACTTCAACTTCGATGCCGATGTCTTCCAATGCCAAGCACATCGCGGCGCGGATGTCGTTCAAGCTGTCGACTGGAGGAACTGGGAAGTAGCCACCTTTGACGGTAGGACGATGGCCGGTGTTACCGCCATCGATTTTGTCGCCAGTGGACCAAGCTGCTTCTTCAGAGTTAATTTTGCTGAAGCAACCGGACATATCGATGTTCCATTGTACGGAATCGAAAATGAAGAATTCTGGCTCTGGGCCGAAGAAGGCAGTGTCACCGATGCCGGTAGACTTCAGATAGGCTTCTGCGCGCTTGGCGATAGAGCGTGGATCGCGGTCATAACCCTTACCGTCGGTAGGATCAACCACGTCACAGGTAATGACCAATGTGACTTCGTCCATGAAGGGGTCGATGTAAGCCGTGTCTGCTTGAGGCATCAACAACATATCGGATGCTTGAATACCCTTCCAACCTGCAATCGAAGAGCCGTCGAAAGCGTGGCCTTCTTCGAATTTGTCCATACCTACATACTTTGCAGGAACACCCACGTGGTGCTCTTTACCGCGCGTATCGGTAAAACGGAAATCTACGAACTTAACGTCGCGATCCTTGATCATTTGCAATACATCACTAGCTGACATCGCCATCACACTCTCCCAATAAAAAAACAATCAATCAAATTTCAGCTGTAGGTATAACCTTGCCAACATTAAGCAGTAACCATGCCAGCTCTACGCCTTCTAGCAATCTCACATTCTGCCATAAGCCTGACGGGCGGCGAAGTAAAAATTTGCACCAATTCAAGGCGGAGCATCAGGCTGGCGCACATTTATGGTGCATTCATTCTAAGTACCAATATCGAGCGGAATATTGCATCCGACTTAACCAACTCGTTGCAGCGTTGTTGCAACAACTGAGCTTGCGCTTCGCC
Source organism: Gallionella sp. (assembly GCA_036171395.1). Lineage (GTDB taxonomy): Bacteria > Pseudomonadota > Gammaproteobacteria > Burkholderiales > Gallionellaceae > Gallionella. The sequence goes on from JAVHRA010000082.1 coordinate 5,937, forward strand.
ACCGGCCAGATAGATCTCCGCATCGACCTTCCCATCTAGATAGTGAAAGATACAACGATGTTTCAGCAATTCATCATCGTTTAGGTTGCGAGCTAGGTGTTGCAATAGACCTAAGCGATTGGGTAGCTGTGCATTGGGCTTAGCTTGCATATCATCTTCAGGATCAATATGCACCATCACATCCAACACATGATGCGCCTTCAAAACCGCATAACGTGCTGCTTCTGCGATGTAGTGACCTTCCGAAACACTCACCTTGGGATCAACGATGACATGTGCATCAACTAATGCGTTATCAGCCATTTTGCGTGTCCGCAAATCATGCAAACTCAGCACCCCGGGAGTGGTGAGTAGCGTATGCCGTATTGCTTCGACCTCTTCAGCATCGAGCCCGGTATCGATCAACTCTGCCAACGCTTCAAAAGCCAGCTTGCCTCCCATGTGCCCGATCATCACACCCACCACTGCGGCGGCTACCAAATCAAGGAAGGTATAGCCCATCAAGTTGCCGATGATGCCGACCACGACCACCAATGACGAGGCCGCATCGGAGCGCGCGTGCCATGCGTTGGCCACCAACATCTGTGAGCGCACGCGCTTAGCCACGGCCAACATGTAACGAAACATGCCTTCTTTAGCGACTAAGGCGATGATTGCTATTGCCAAGCCGAGCGGATTTACCGCGTGCAAGGCTTGCGGCTGTTGCAGGCGAACTGCCGCAGCAACTAGTAGCCCTACACCCAACGCAGCGAGGAATACGCCCAATACCAAGGTCGCCGCAGTCTCTACACGCGCATGTCCATATGGATGATTGGCATCCGCGTGGCGATTGCCATGACGATTGGCAAACAGCACCAAGATGTCTGACATTAAATCTGATAAAGAATGTAGGCCATCTGCCATCAATGCCTGTGAGTGCGCGAGGAATCCACCTAGCACTTGCAAAAACGTGAGCAACAGATTGATGACGATACTGACCCAAGTACTTTTTTGCGCGGCCGCAAAGCGCTCCGGATACGCTGGCTCGAATGCCTCTTTATGCTTGTGGCTGTGATGAGAGTGACTATGATTGTTCATCTTAATTGAGCTAGTATACAAAGCAGCTGCGCAGCATATCACTTGCGCGTTACCGATTGAAGCAAGCATACACGAGGCCATCATGGGGAAAATCACCGCAATTCTAGAATCCGCACAAAAACGCGCACATGAATCGAACTTGCCATATCAAGGTGCACTGCCCCCTAGCGATGCTTATGAAATACTACGTTCAGCGCCTGGGGCAAAATTAATCGATGTACGCACCCGTGCCGAGCAGGATTGGGTGGGGCGCATCCCAGAGTCGGTTGAGATCGAATGGATGAGCTATCCGGGCATGAAAGCCAATCCTCATTTCCTGGCCCATTTGGAGCAGCAGGTGAACAAAGAAGCTTTACTGCTTTTTATCTGCCGTAGTGGTGCTCGCTCGCACGCTGCGGCGGCAGCGGCGACCCAAGCTGGATATACGACGTGCTACAACATCACTGAGGGGTTTGAAGGTGATGCCAATGCGGCTAAACATCGGGGCGCGCTGAACGGCTGGCGCGCTGCCGGTCTGCCTTGGCAGCAAAGCTAATCAATCCGGTAATCTACAATCAAAGGTGCATGATCCGAAAACCGTTCTTCCTTGTAGATACTGGCCGACAATGCTTGAGATGCGATGACTGGTGTCGCAATCTGATAATCGATGCGCCAGCCCACATTGTTAGCCCAAGCTTGGCCACGGTTCGACCACCAAGTGTACGCTTCCGTCTCTGGATATAGCTTTCTAAAGGTATCCACCCATCCCACTTCGTCGAATAGCCGTGTAAGCCAAGCGCGTTCCTCGGGCAGGAATCCGGAATTTTTCTTATTGCCGCGCCAGTTCTTGAGATCTAATTCACGATGTGCAATGTTCCAATCACCGCACACGATTACCTCACGTTCCGCTGCTATCAGTTGCTGCATATGTGGCATAAAAGCTGCCATGAATTCAAACTTTACTGCCTGCCTCTCCTCGCCACTGGAGCCTGATGGCAGGTACAGGGACGCAACGCTGTATCCGTCAAAGTCCGCACGTATATATCTACCCTCAGCATCGAATTGCTGAATGCCCAAACCGACTACTACTTGCTTTGGTCGGACGCGGCTATAAATTCCCACCCCGCTATAGCCTTTTTTTTCAGCATAGTGAAAATAGCCGTGGTAACCATTAGGCTCCAGCATCAAGTCAGTCATGTCTTGCTCCTGAGCTTTTAGTTCTTGCAGGCAAATCACATCAGCGTTCTGCTTCGCCAGCCATTCAAAAAAGCCTTTATTGGTAGCAGAGCGGATACCGTTCAAATTGATGGAAATAATACGCATGATAATTATGGTGAATTCAGACGTACCATTATAATGCCCGCAGTTATCGACCTCTATTTCGCCACCATGTTTAATTTCAGACTTGATTTCATACGTTTTTCAGTCCAGCAAAAAGTGTTGTGCTTTGGCGAATTCCAAACCAAAGCGGGGCGTTTATCGCCCTATTTCTTCAATGCCGGTTTGTTCAATGATGGCGCGTCTCTGCATAAACTTTCTCAGTTCTACGCCCAAGCCATCCTCGCCTCTGAACTCCCCTTTGATATGTTGTTCGGGCCAGCTTACAAAGGCATACCGCTAGCTGCCGGTACCGCTATCGCATTAGCTGAACAGGGTCGTAATCTACCTTATGCGTACAATCGTAAAGAAGCCAAAGATCACGGTGAAGGCGGCACGATAGTCGGCGCAAAATTGCATGGGCGTGTACTGATCATAGACGACGTGATCTCCGCAGGTACATCGGTTCGTGAATCAATCGAGCTGATTCGCGCTGCGGGTGCCGAACCTTGCGGGGTGGTAATCGCGCTGGACCGGATGGAACGCGGTCTGGGCGATCTTTCCGCTGTTCAAGAAGTGCAGCATAGCTATGGCATACCTGTCATCGCCATCGCAACGTTGGATGATCTGCTGGGCTATTTGCAGGGCGAAGCTGAACTGGTGCAAAATTTACATGCCACGCAAATTTACCGAAATCGATACGGAGTTAAAAATGCCCAAAGTTAGCCAATTCGCCATTTTTCTGGCCTTCGCGATGTTCAGCCTGATGTGTAGCGCCGGTCCGGAAAGAATTTATAAATGGGTGGATACAAAGGGTGAGACGCACTACGGTCATACTATTCCTCCTGAATACTCAGACAGGGATCGCTATGAGATCGACAAGACGGGGCGTATTGTCAAGAAGACCAACATCCTAAATGCCGATGAGCGCGTCGCAAACCGAGCAGCAGAGGCTAAGCAACAAGAAGAGAAGGATCATGAACGCGATAGGGCACTACGTGATAAGGCACTGCTAAACACCTACAGCAATGTCAAAGAAATAGACCTAGCTCGCGCACGTAACTTGCAGCAAGTAGAAGCCCGCGCGCAAGTTGCCGGAAAGCAGCTAGCAAGTGCAAAAGAATCCTTTGAAAGTTTACGTACACGCGAAGCCAGCTTCGCAAAGTCGGGGAAGCCCGTGCCAACCTATTTGCGCGAGGACATCAATGATGCTCAACTTAATTTGGACAAGATGAGCAAAGAGTACGCCAAGCTTAGCGCTGAAAAGAGTGCGCTTGAGGCGCGCTATGATGAAGACAAGGCGCGCTACAAACTACTCACCGGAAAGTAACTTTCAAAGCGGGATGAATTGCCGGGTAGCTTCTTCATAGCCCAGCAATTGGCCCTGTTCTATATCGAAGTACCAGCCATGCAACATCAATTTGCCGGCTTCGACACGTTGTGTGATCCAAGCAAAAGTGCGCAGGTTTTGCAATGAAACAAGTATGGCGCGCTGCTCACATTCACGTTGACGCTGAGCGTCGGTAGCATTCAATAATTCTTGTGCCACTTCAACCCGCGCCGCTTCCGCCAGTTTCATCCAATCGTCGATGAAAGACTCTGGATCAGTAGTGCCAGCCGTGTTCAATAATGTTGCAATACCACCGCAGTGAGCGTGGCCCAATACGATGATGTGCTCCACACTCAGGTTGCGCACGCCGTATTCCAACGCTGCGGTTGTGCCGTGATGCCCGGCACGACCTTCCGCCGGTGGTACGAGATTGGCCACATTGCGTATGACAAATAAATCGCCAGGCGCACAATCAAAGATTAGCGCAGGATCGACGCGCGAGTCACAACAACCAACAATCAACACTTTTGGTGTTTGCCCTTGTTCCACCAGATTGCGATACATCACATCGTCGGCTGAGAAGTGATTACCGCGAAAGCGGGCAAAGCCTTCTATGAGTAGCTTCGGTGCGCTCATGCGCCTAGCAGACGGAGCTGTGCTTCGCGGTATTTACCCGCAGTCTTTTCCAGCACGTCAGCCGGAATGCGCGGTGCCGGTGCTTGCTTGTTCCATCCTGTTGACTCCAACCAGTCCCGAACAAACTGCTTGTCGAAACTGGGTGGATTGCTGCCGACTTTGTATTGGTCAGCCGGCCAGAAACGTGATGAATCTGGTGTCAATGCCTCATCAATCAGATACAAAGTACCGTTCTCATCCACGCCGAACTCAAACTTGGTATCGGCAATGATGATGCCCTTAGTTGCCGCATAATTCGCTGCTTCCGTATATAAAGCCAAAGTGGCATCGCGCACTTGTGCTGCCATCTTCTCGCCTAGCAACACTTCCGCTTGAGCATAGGAGATGTTTTCATCATGGTCGCCCACAGCAGCCTTGGTCGAGGGAGTGAATAAAGGTTGCGGCAACTTCTCGGCTTCGCGTAAACCCGCTGGCAGCACCAGACCGCAGATGGTGCCGGTTTTCTGATAGTCCTTCCATCCCGAACCCACCAAATAGCCGCGCACGATAGATTCTATCGGCAATGGCTTGAGCTTCTTGGTGACGAAGGCACGTCCTTTTACTTGTGCGATCTCCTCTGCTCCCTTAACGACTGATTCGGGTGCAATACCGGATAGATGATTGGGAATGACATGACCTAATTTCGCGAACCAGAAATTAGACACCGCAGTCAGCACTTCTCCCTTGCCGGGGATAGGATCATCCAGTATCACATCGAATGCAGACAGTCTATCGGTCTGCACAATCAGCAGATGCTGGGCATCCACTTCATAAAGGTCACGCACCTTGCCTCTGTGCAGCAAGGGTAGGCTGGTCAAATTAGATTGATGTAAAGCAGTCATGATTTTCCTTAACTAGATAGTCAAAAGCGAGGCTTGACCTCGCTTTTGCTTTGCCACTGTCACTTCCAGAAACGCTTACAGCAATTCAGGCAAAGTTGTCGCCACGATCTGCTCAGCTTGCTTCTGTCTATATACCTTCAACTTCTCCGCCAGCACGCTGTCATTCAACGCCAGCATGGATACCGCGAACAGTCCTGCATTCGCCGCACCCGCCTCGCCGATGGCAAATGTCGCCACCGGTATCCCTTTAGGCATCTGCACGATGGACAGCAACGAGTCCATACCCTTTAGATACTTGGAGGGGATAGGCACACCCAGCACCGGCAGGGTGGTCTTGCCAGCAATGACGCCAGCTAGATGCGCTGCGCCCCCCGCGCCGGCGATGAAGCACTGCACACCTTGTGCACTGACTTCTTTGATGTAGTCAAACAACAGATCAGGCGAACGGTGTGCGGAGATGACCCGCGCATCGTAGGCCACGCCGAAATCTTGCAAGGCGCGCGCCGACTGCTGCATGACTTCCCAGTCGTTGGCACTACCCATGATGATGGATACCAGCGGCTTGTTACGCATACTTATTAACCCTTGTGGTAAGCGACGACGCGGTCAACTTCATTCTTGGAACCCAAGATGACTGGCACGCGTTGGTGCAGCCCTTGTGGTTGCAGTTCCATGATGCGCTCACGACCTGTGGAAGAAACGCCACCGGCTTGCTCTACGATGAAGGACATCGGATTAGCTTCGTACAACAGACGCAACTTACCAGCCTTACCAACTTCCTTGGTATCGAATGGATACATGAAGATACCGCCGCGAGTCAGGATACGGTGAACTTCGGCAACCATAGAAGCAACCCAACGCATGTTGAAGTTCTTCTCACGACCGCCATCCTTGCCCTTCATACATTCGTCGATGTATTTTTGCATGGGTTTTTCCCAGTAGCGTTGATTCGACATATTGATGGCAAACTCGTTGGTATCAGCAGGGATCTGCATGTTTGGGTGCGTCAGGAAAAAGTCGCCTACGTCACGATCCAAGGTGAAGCCGTTTACACCGTGACCGGTCGTAATGACCATCATCGTATTGGGACCGTACAGGGCATAACCTGCGCACACTTGTTTTGTACCAGGTTGCAGGAAGTCAGCAGCCTTAGGATCCGTCACGCCTTCTGGACAACGCAAGATAGAGAAGATGGTACCAACGGAGATATTCACGTCGATGTTGGAAGAACCATCCAATGGATCAAAAGTGATCAGGTATTTGCCGCGTGGATATTGCTTAGGGATCTCATACACGTCTTCCATCTCTTCAGATGCCATGCCGGCCAAGTGACCACTCCACTCGTTGGCTTTGATGAACACTTCGTTGGTGATGATGTCGAGCTTCTTTTGTGTTTCGCCTTGCACATTTTCGCTGCCCGCCGAACCCAGCACGCCAATCAGTGCACCTTTGTTTACGTCGTGCGCGATTTGTTTGCAGGCCGAAACTACGTCGTTCAGCAGGCCAGTGAAGTGACCGCTTGCATTAGGAATATGACGTTGCTCTTCGGTGATAAATTGGATAAGACTCTTGCTCATGCTTTTTTCTCCTCGGTTTTAATGTGATTTGTAAAAATTAACGCGCGATTCTACCGCTTTTCAAGCGACTGTTGCTTGCCTATTGCCACTTTTGCTTATTTTGTAAGCGAAATAAACAACTGCGGTAACTTCTCCGGCAGCTGCGTGACCTTATCGATAATGGTGTACTGCTTGCCAAAAATGTCACGTACATACTCATCCCCCTTGGGATCCAGATTGATGCAATAAGCATAAATGCCTTGCGCATCTAATTCCTGAACAGCCTGACGCGCATCCTCAATCAGGATACGTCCATCCTTACTGTCGATATCGGCAGGTTCGCCATCGGTCAGTATCAACATCAATTTTTTATCCGCCTGCTGCTGCTCCAAATAATGCGCAGCATGGCGCATTGCGGCACCCATACGTGTCGAATAACTCGCATCCATTGCTGCCAAGCGTCCTTTAACCTCATCCCCCCATTGCTCGCTGAAACCCTTGATATGCATAAAGCGCACATCATGGCGCGTATTGGAATGGAAGCCCGCGATTGCGAAGGGATCACCCAGTTGCTGCACCGCCCAACCGAGCAAAGACACTGCTTCTTGGCTTAGTTCCAAAATGGTCTGATCACTGCCAGCAGCCTTTTCATTGAGCGATTCGGACAAATCTAGCAACACGGTGACCGCAATATTACGACCATCGTTACGGTGGCTCATATTGATACGCGGGTCGGGAGATGAGCCGCCCTTGAAGTCGATTAGGGAGCGCAATGCGACATCCAGATCCAACTCGCTGCCTTCTTCCTGATAACGGATGCGCACCTTATCCTGCGGCTTAAGCAGGTCCAACATCTTCTTCAATTGCTTGGCCAGACCGGCGTGCTTCTCCAGTAACCTATCGATGTCACTGGCGTTACCTTGCGGATGCAGACTTTCGTACAAGCTCACCCAATCTGGGCGATAACTCTGACTGTTGTAGTCCCACTCAGGATAATGGCGCGGCGGCAACCCTTTAATCTCGTCTTGCGCTGTAGCGCTTGTGTTTTCGTCCAGCATCTCATCGTCATCGCTTTGCTCATAGAAGCGCCACAAATGACGGTTATCGTCGCGATAACTGATTTCCGTATCCTTGAAATGCGTCTGGGGTAACTGATCGCTTGGAACGCGCGTCTTAGCCACAAATGATATAGCGATGTCCGCCATCTCCTGTGTACCTGCATCACCCTGTTGCATCAGGGCGTGAAAACGCTGTGCGAAATCTATGATGTTTGCATTCTTGTACGGATGCTGTGGATCCAAAATAGCGCGCGACAGCATTGCTAGGCGATGACGCACACCTGACTCATGACGGGTATCACAGGCGTCCTCTGCCGGTATCGGATGTAACGCAAGATACAGGCGACGCAAACCAGGATATTCGCGCATGCTCAGATACTCGACGCGGCTATCTTCCAAAAACTCCACCGCCAGTCGTTGAAATGGGCTGAGATTGTCGGCGAAGATCGCTGTGCTCCAGCGCTTGTGCCCCATGATATGAGCGAGTACCGCGCGATAGCGATCGATACCGCTCACACTGTGCATGTCGCTGTACACATCCGGCAGCCTAATGCCCAGTGCATCAAAATAAGGTATAGGTTGGCGAAGCTCATCGAACATATTGGAGTACGGAATCAACAGATCCTCTTCCTGCCACAAACCCCGCAAATACATCCCTAGCTTGCGGTCGCTATCCATCAGCAATGTGCCATGACGCTCACGTTGCAATACCGCACGACTATCTGCGGATTGCAGACTGAAGTAGTCGATCTGTCGTTCGGGATGGTCGTTATAAAAACGCACACCGTAGTCCACCCATTTCTTCAATCCGGTTAGCGACAACTGATTGACCAGCACCGGCAGCTGCTTGAAAAACACTGGCAAACCGGGGCTTGGAAAGGTCTGATGGATGCCATGTATCGAACCAGTGGTACGTTCCATAAAATCCAGCACCAACTCCAGATAGTCTGTCATCTGCTGCTGAGAGTGCAAGCGACGTGCGGCACTGGGCAAGGACTGCAAGAACGGCGTGATCGCTTTGCCGTTCGGTGACTTATACATTCTACGTATACATTCCGAAATTTCCGGAAGCGCATCTTCACCTATCACCTGAGCAATTGACGGCCATTCTTCCAAGAAGATCAGTATTGGCTCTGCGCCACGGCCCATTCTGCCCAAAAATCTCGCGTATTCGATATACGCGGCTATGCCTTCATTCGTGAGTGACTTCAACGCTTCCTGCATACAATCTGGAAATACCTCAGCAACTCGCGGAAATCCACATGCGAGCTGCTTCCAATAGACTTCCAGTTCTTCTGGTATGGTTTTCATCGCTACCTTATTCGCAAGTTCTACGGCCAGCTTACTGCCGCCCCTCCCGCATTAGCGGGAATACGGATGTATCAACATCCCCATTCTAGCTAAGCATATCCACGCACATGTCGCGGAGATACCCAACCACGCTTTATGACTTATGCAAACACCGCATCGATGGCATGGTCCAAGGTATCGCGTATATCACGATCATCAGTAATAGGACGTACCAACGCCATACGACATGCCGCCTTAGGCTCAACGCCACCTTTGATTAGCGTCGCTGCATATACCAGCAAACGGGTGGAGATGCCTTCATCCAAACCGTGGCCTTTAAGATTACGTGCGGTCGTGCCAATCTTGACCAGCTTGGCCGCGATCTCTTTACTCATGCCAGTCTCTTTGGCCAAGATGTCGGTCTCTACCGCTGCGGTCGGATAATCGAAATCGAATGCCGTGAAACGTTGCTTGGTGGATTGTTTCAAATCCTTCATCAGACTTTGATAGCCCGGGTTATAGGAGATAACCAGTTGAAAATCTGGGTGCGCTTGAATCAGCTCACCTTTCTTATCCAAAGGTAGAGTGCGACGGTGATCGGTCAGCGGGTGGATTACCACGGTGGTGTCTTGGCGCGCTTCAACGATTTCATCGAGATAGCAAATTGCACCGATACGCGCGGCAGTGGTTAGCGGTCCATCCAACCAACGTGTGCCATTAGCATCCAACAAATAGCGGCCTACCAGATCGCTGGCGGTCATATCTTCATTACACGCCACGGTAATCAGCGGCTTGTTTAATTTCCACGCCATGTATTCAACAAAGCGCGATTTACCGCAGCCTGTTGGACCTTTTACCATCACAGGCAAACGTGCGGCATAAGCGGCTTCATAAAGTGTTACTTCATCGCCTTGGGCTTGGTAGAACGGCTCATTTTTAACTTTGTATTGGTCTTTATCTATCATGCTATTCCCCAATCATTAACCACGTATCCGTGTGGCTTATACGGTTTTGTACTTTGGAAAAAAACGCCCCCAGCTAGTGGGGGCGCGTTTTCATACACACAAGCTATACGACAACTTCAGCTTACTTATGTACGCCCAGTTTTTCGCGCCAACCTGGGAACAGTTTGTCGGAAT
>JAVHRA010000083.1:0-2428 GCA_036171395.1 Gallionella sp.
TGTGGGTGTCAGGCGCAAGCTTAGCATGCCACTGGCGACGATGCAGGCCATACCTAACCAACTGGTGAGTGGTAAGTGCTCGTGCCACAGCAGTATGCCGAACAGGCTGGAGAATACGATGGTGCTATATGCGAGACTGCCCACGACCAAAGTGTGGCCGGTGCGGTAGGCGCGCGTCATGGCGAGTTGTGCGAACGTGGCAGATGCGCCTATCGCGACCAGTAGCGGCATGTTGCTCAGGGGCACGGCATGCAAGTTGTCTTGCAGCATGCACGCACCGCTGGCTAGGGTGGCGAGCAAGTTGAAATAGAACACCACGCGTATGCCGGACTCACCCAGCAGGCCAAGCTGACGCACGTTGAGCAGGGCCACTCCCGCCAGTAGACCGGAGATTAGGCCGAGCAAGCCGGGCAATAATTGCTCGTGCTCCAGCGTCGGGTGTAACAACAGCATCACACCGAGAAAGCCGACAGCTAGCGCAGTACTGAGTGGCAGGTGAAATTTATCTTTCAGCACCCATACGGTAAACATGGAGAGGAATAGCGATGAGGTGTAGTTAAGCGTGACGGCGGTCGCCAGCGGTAGCACGGTGAGGCAATAGAAGAACAGCATCATCGCAATCGTGCCCGACAAGCCGCGCCACAGGTGACTGCGCCAGTGCGGTGTGTTCAGTGGTAACTGAGCGCGATGCAGTAGCACATAGGAGATAAGCAAACCGAAGAAGGAGCGATAGAACACCAACTCATTGCTGGAATAATCAGCGGCGGCGTACTTAACCAGCACGCCCATGCCGGCGAACAAAATTCCGGCGACCAGCATCCATAAAGCGCCCATGCTAAAACGTCATGCCCGCGCAGGCGGGCATGACGTATATGATTGGTTTAAAGATGCGGCGCGAGATTGCGGCGCAGATATTCATGGAAATGCAGCATGCCGTCCTCGGTCGGCGATTGGTAGGGGCCGTGCTGCTCCATGCCTTGCTGGTACAGGGCTTTGCGGCCCTGGTGCATTTTTAGGCAGATGATATCGTCTTCCACGGCGGTCTCGTGATAGGCCTTCTGTTCGGCTTCCACGAAGTCGCGTTCGAACAGTGCGATCTCTTCGGGGTAATAGAATTCCACGATGTTGCTACACGACTCGGGACCGCGCGGCAGGATGGTGCTGATGACCAAGGTATGCGGATACCACTCCACCATGATGTTGGGATAATAAGTCAGCCAGATCGCGCCGTACTTGGGCAGCTTGCCGCCATACATGCGTAACACCTGCTCCTGCCACTTGCCATACACTGGGCTGCCGACCTTGCGCAGCGCGTTGTTGACGCCCACAGTCTGCACGCTGTATTGCTCGCCGAACTCCCATTTCAAGTCGTCGCAATCGACGAAATTGCCTAGGCCGGGATGGAACGGTACGACGTGGTAATCCTCCAGATACACCTCGATGAAGGTCTTCCAGTTGAACGCGTATTCATCCACTTCGACGCGGTCCAGCATGTAACCGGAAAAGTCCAAATCCTTCATTACGCCAATCTTGGTCAGATCTTTGGTGACATCGCGCTGGCCGTTGAACAGCAGACCGTTCCAGTTTTGCAGTGGTGATTTACCCAAATGTAAACAGGGGTTCTGCGGGAAGTGCGGTGCGCCCATTAATTCGCCCGAGGTCTTGTAAGTCCAGCGATGCAAGGGGCAGACGATATGTTTGGCATTGCCGCGACCTTCCAGCATGGTGGCTTGGCGATGACGGCAGATGTTGGATAACAGTTCCACGCCGTTAGGATTGCGCACCAACATTTGCGCGCCGCCATCGAGGACGTGATAGTCGCCCAGGTTGGGCACCATCAACTCATGGCCGACATAGTTTGGCCCGTTCGCAAACAGCGCGCGCTGTTCAGCCGCCATGATGTGCGGGTCGAAATACCAGCTCATAGGCGGCGCGATAGGCAGCTCGGTCAGCTGTTGAAGTTTTGCGATCTCGGACATACCCCGATAAATCCCTGAATATAAATATGGAAAAGGGCGGGGATTTTCCCTGAAAACGGGGGGGAGGGCAACTCAAAATATGTATACGCTCTTGCTGGCGGCTTGGCATGGCTATGCTGTAGCAATATGGTGCGAGTGATTCAGCGCTACTGTAGAGGCAATTAAATGACAGAGATGCAGTGCAGGGTGAGCAGAATACGCTCTGCTAAAATACGCTGACTTAACATGCGACATGCCGTGCCAACAGGAACTCGATCATGACAGTGATTGCAGTATTCAATCAAAAAGGTGGGGTGGGTAAGACCACCACGGTACTTAATCTGGCAGCCGGAATGGCGCGTATGGGGCGTGCGCCAGCTTGTATCGATCTCGATCCGCAAGCCCAGCTCAGTGCGGCGATGGGCGTGATAGCACATCAGGGCGAGGAGAGTGTGTATGGGCTGTTTCAG
>JAVHRA010000083.1:2528-5488 GCA_036171395.1 Gallionella sp.
GGCGATGGGCGTGATAGCACATCAGGGCGAGGAGAGTGTGTATGGGCTGTTTCAGCGCAGTCGTACCCTGTCGGAGTTGCTCAAAACCTGTCCCAATGGCATGACCATCGTTCCTGCGCACATCGAATTGGCCAAGGTTGAGACCTTATATGGCAAGGGTTACAACGCGATCAATAAACTTAACGCCAGTTTCCAAGTGGAACGTGCCGCCGGTGTGGAAACACCTTGGATCATCGACTGCTGCCCCTTGGTGGGTGTTCTCTCGCTGAACGCGATTTTTGCCAGTGACGGAGTGCTCGTGCCTATTTCGGCGGACTATCTTTCCATGCAGGGAGCGGTGCAGATTAGCAAAACGCTGCATGCTTTGGAGCAGGTGCTCAAGCGCCGCGTGCCGCGCCGTTATGTGGTGACGCGTTTCGACAAGCGCCGTGGCATGTCAGCGGATATTTTGCAAACTGCACGCGCGGCTTTCGGTGCGGATGTGTGTGCAACGGTCATCGCAGAGAACGTCAGTCTGGCGCAGAGTCCGGCCCAACAGCAGGACATCTTCGCGTTCGCGCCCAGCAGTCATGGGGCGCAGGATTACGAAGCGTTGTTGGCGGAATTGCTGGCGGATGGTTTCATCAAATGAGACTGGTGTGAGGGCTATTGCTGTTTGGCAATCAAGGTCAGCAGGTCTTCGATGTCGGGCGCGTGGCTGCTGTTTTTGTCGCCGTCCGTGCTGGTGCAACTGAGGACTTCACAATGATGGTACATCTGGCGCAGTTTGCGTTCCGCATCGGCGAGGTCCTTGCCCTGTAATTGCACGTTCACGATCTGATGACCGTCGCGGGTCTTGAGTGAGAAATCGAATTTCAGCATCACCTCTCCTTGGGCACTCGTGTTGTTGCGGCATTTCTGACCGCCTACTACGGGGGGATTGTAGTCCCTCGCTCCCCCTGCTAATACCCCTTGATGATAGGGCATGACTTCCACGGCGGCTCTGTTAAAATGCCGCCACTTTGAAAATTGGAGTCGTGCCATGACCTATGTCGTTTCGGAATCTTGCATCAAATGTAAATACACGGACTGTGTAGACGTATGCCCGGTGGATTGCTTTCGCGAGGGTCCCAACTTCCTGGTGATCGATCCCGATGAATGTATCGATTGCACCCTGTGTGTTGCGGAGTGTCCTGCCGAAGCGATCTATGCCGAAGATGACTTGCCGACCGAACAGCAACACTTCTTGGCGTTGAACGCCGAGCTGGCCAAGCTGTGGAAGCCTATCGTGGCGAAGATTGATGCCGCTGCGGATGCCGACGAATGGAAAGGTGTCAAAGAAAAATTGCATCTCTTGGAACGTTAATTTAGAAGTCTTAAGGGCGCGAATATCGCGCCCTTTTCATTTCGATGTGTATGTCAAGGCGTGGCGAGTAACACGCAAAGTCGCGCAATAATTTCCGGTCTCCGTACGATTTGAATTCTGCGTTCTATCTTTCCGTCGCACACAAAATACTTGCCGACCATGCGCCGCCCGATTTGCGCGGCATCACGGTGCTGCTGCCCAATTACCACGTCGCGCAACCGCTTGCGCAAGCCCTGATCGACGCGGCCGCGATACCTGTATTGTTGTTACCTGAGATGCTCACGCTGAACGACTGGGCGGGGCGCATCGCGCTGCCGGTCGATAGCGACACGCAGCGTATCGCCTTGCTCTACCAGACCCTGCGTGACAACGGCTGGTTCGCCGATGCCGAGCTGTGGAGTCTGTCGCGCGAGTTGCTGGCGCTGATAGACGAGTTGACCGAGCATCATGTTGTCTTGCCACTCACCCACGAAGAATTCTCGGCGCGCCTAGTCGAGGCTTATGCGGCGCGCAGCGGCGTGTCTTTGCAATTCGAGGCGCGCGTGGTGCACGAACTTTGGTACGCCATGGCGGCCAATTCACAAGCCGATGGTGTGCGTGTGCAGCAGCAGCGCCTAGTGCAGCTCGCCGGGCAGATCAGCCAGCCTTTGTATGTTTTGCAGACGGCGGCGCCCGGTGCGTCCGAGGCGGCTTTTTTGCAACGTTGCGCCGAGCGCGTCGCGGTTACGGTGTTCGATATGCGTGTGCTGGTGCGTGAGGAGGCGCGTCGCGCACTGCTCGCGTGTGCCTTGCAGCGCGACGCGAGCCGCGCCGATCTGCGCGCCGATGCACAGACCTTGCAACTACAGCCCCTCGCGTGTCTATCCGGCGCGCTGCGCCTGTTTGGCGCGCAGGGCTTGGAGCAGGAAGCGCGTGCCGCCGAGGTGCAGATACGGCGCTGGTTGCTGGCAGGCAAGCAGTCCATCGCGGTGGTGGTGCAAGACCGCTTGGCCGCACGCCGTGTGCGCGCCTTGCTGGAACGCGCACAAGTGCAAGTCCAAGACGAAAGCGGCTGGACCTTCGCCACCTTGTCGGTCAGCACTGTACTGATGGCTTGGCTGGAAGCGTTGCAGAGTGACTTCTACTATCAGGATGTGTTGGACTTGCTCAAATCGCCGTTCCTGTTCGCCGACGAAGCAGCGGATGCACGCAAGCAAGCGGCCTATTTGTTCGAGCAGATGGTGCGTAAGCAAGGGGTGGTGAGTACGCTCGACGCCTATCTCGCAACGAGTAGCGATGTCGAGTTGAGTCGTGCGTTGGCGCGTTTTCGTCAGGCAGCAGCCGTCTTACCCAAGGGGCGTGTGACGCTCAGCTTGTGGCTGGTCGCCTTGCGTAACAGCCTAGAGATATTGGGTGTGTTGAACGCATGGGCGGAGGACGCGGCAGGCCAGCAGTTGCTGCAACTGCTGGGGCAATGGCGCGAAGAGTTGCAGGACGACAAGACCCGTTGCAGTTTTGCAGAATGGAAGCGCTGGTTGTCGCAACAACTAGACCTCAATACCTTTCGTGACATGAGTGTGGAGAGTCCGGTGCGCTTCACGCATCTGGCTGCGACACGCTGGCGGCGCTTCGATGC
>JAVHRA010000083.1:5588-16143 GCA_036171395.1 Gallionella sp.
GCCTTGCATGTGCTGGCTTATGGCGACGCTTTGGCCGATCAGGAATTGGCCGCTTTAATAGCGCATGCCGCCGTGCGTAATCGCGCATACGACTTGCCCGCTGCCACTGTGCTGCCGCGCCCGGTGCTGAATGCCGACTTGCTGCCCAAGCGCATCTCGCCCTCGGCTTATAACAGCCTGATTGCCTGCCCTTATCAGTTCTACGCGCGTCACGCTTTGCGACTCAATGATTTGGACGAAGTGCGCGAGGACATTGATAAACGCGATTACGGCACTTGGGTGCATGCGGCTTTGCAACGCTTTCACGAGCAGCATGCGCTGCTTATGAACGAAGATGTGGCGACACTCGCCTTGGCTTTGCGGCACATCAGCGAGCAGGTTTTTGCCGCAGCTTTGGCGCATGACTATTTGGCACTCGCTTGGTTGACGCGCTGGATGCAGATGATTCCCGCTTATTTGGATTGGCAACTGGCGCGCGAGCAACAGGGTTGGCGTTATCGCGCCGCTGAAGTGCCGTTCGAGTTACAGGTGCTGGACGGGTTGGTGTTACGCGGTCGTATCGATCGCGTCGATAGTGCTGCGCATGGTGCCGAGTGCGTGCTTGATTACAAGACGCAGAGCGTAACTGTGTTGAAACGAAAATTGAGCGCGGCGGGCGAGGATGTGCAGCTGGCGTGCTATGCCGCCGTGCGCGATGCACAAGAGGCGGCGTTTGTCAGTCTGGAGGGCGTTGTGGCTGATGTCGCTCCACCGCCACTACAGGCGGTCGATGAGGGGGACGAGGTACGGGTATTGGCGCGCCTAAATTTGGAACGTTTGCGCGAGGTGTACACGCAGATGCGCAGCGGCAGTGCCCTGCCCGCCAATGGTGCGGAGAGCGCCTGTAGTTATTGTGAGATGCGCGGTTTGTGCCGTCAGGGGAGTTGGGAGAACGGCAATGAATGACAACGCTATCGCACTGGATCCGCAGAACTCGGTAGTGGTCGAAGCCTGTGCCGGTAGCGGCAAGACTTGGCTGCTGGTGTCGCGCATCGTGCGTCTGCTGCTGGATGGTGTGCAGCCCGGCGAGATCTTGGCTATCACTTTCACACGTAAGGCCGCGCAAGAGATGCAGGCGCGCTTGCGTGATTGGCTCTACGACTTGGCGACCAAGGATGACGAGTTTGTAAGGCAATTCTTGCGCGAGCGCGCTATCGCTGAATCTGACTTGGATGCCCTGCTGCCCAAGGCGCGCGGACTGTATCAACAATTTCTGACGGCGCAGCCGGTGCTGACCATCAACACCTTCCACGGCTGGTTCATGCAGATTGTGCAACGTGCGCCATTGGATGCGGGCATGGCCGGCGGGGTGCGTCTGGTGGAGCAGACCGGTGCGCTGTGGGACGAGGCTAGCCAGTTGTTCTACGCCGGACTGCATCAGGATCAAGGTAGCGCAGTCGCACTTGCGATGCATGAGTTGTTCGCCGAGCTGGGCCTGTTCAATACGCAAAAGTTGTTGCAAGCATTCGCTGCCAAACGCAGCGAATGGTGGGCATATACGGCAGGGCAGGCTGACCCTTTGGCGTATGCGCTGGCGCAGTTACACGATGAGTTGCAGGTCGATGAAGATGCCGACCCTGTCGCGAATTATTGCGCTGATGCGGCGGTGTTGCATGCCTTGCAGAACTTTGCGCAGCAGCTCGCACGCAATGGCACAGAGGCGCAAGGCAACAATGCCAACAAGCTGCTGATGGCCAGCGAGATCGTTAAGCCAGCAGAACGCTTTGCCGCTGTGCGCAGCTTGCTGTTCACCAACAGCGACGAGCCGCGCAAGACGCTCAAGCCTAACAAGAAGCAGGATGAGTCGGCCTATTGCACGGCACGCGATACGACTATGGCGAGGTTGAAAACGGTGCTGGAGCAGTTGCAGGCGCAGCAGATTTATCGCTTCAATCAGCACGCGCTGCGCTGCGGCGTGGCGATGCTGGAGCGCTATCAGGCGTTGAAGCAGCAACAGCAATCGTTGGATTTCGCCGATCTGGAATGGCGCGTCTGCCAGCTGCTCAATTACAGCCCGCACGCCGAGTATCTGCAATACAAACTCGACAGCCGTTACCAGCATGTGTTGCTGGATGAGTTTCAGGATACCAATCCGCTGCAATGGCAGATCTTGCAAGCGTGGTTTGCCGCCAGTGCGGCGGTGGGCAGCACGCCCAAGATTTTCGTGGTGGGCGATCCCAAACAATCCATCTACCGCTTCCGTCGCGCCGATGCGCGTTTGTTCGGCGTGGTGTGCGAATTTTTGATGAGCGACTATCACGCCAAGTATCTGCAAAAGAACGAGACGCGCCGCAACGCGCCGGTTGTCTTGCAGGCCGTGAATGCGGTGTTCGATGGACTGCAAGATGGTCAGCCCAAGTTCGCCGGGTATGAGACGCATCGCGCGCATCAAACCGAGCTGCCGGGCTATGTGGAGATATTGTCGCTGGCGCAAGCCGCAGAGAGTGAGGCTTACGTCGCAGCTGGCGGTGTGCCGATGTTGCGCAACCCTTTGTTGCAGGCTTATCCCGACCGTGAGGAGGGCGCGCGCGAGTTTGAGGCGCAGGCATTTGCGGACAAATTACTCGGCATCGTGGGCAACTGGAATATACATGCGGACGCTGTCGTGCGTCCTTTGCAGTGGGGCGACATCATGGTGTTGGTGCGCAGCCGCACCCATTTGAAAATCTATGAGCAGGCTTTGCGCGCGCGCCATATTCCCTTTCTCACTTCGCGGCGCGGCGGTTTGCTCGATACCTTGGAGTCTTCAGATATCCAAGCCTTGCTGACTTTCCTGATGACACCGTTCGCTGATTTGCAACTCGCGCAGGTGCTGCGTTCACCGTTATTCTCGTGCAGCGATGACGACCTGATGTGCCTGCCAGGGCTCGCTTCTACATGGTGGTCTAGCTTGCAACAGCTGGTTGCAGATGGTGACGCTTCCAACCAGCTGCAACGCGCCCACGACCTGCTGCAAGATTGGTTGATTTGTGCGGAACGTTTGCCGGTGCACGATTTGCTCGACCGTATCTATTTCTCAGCCGATGCGCAGCAGCGTTATGCCGCCGCCGTACCGACCGCGATGCGCGCCACGGTGTTGGCCAATCTGCAAGCCTTTATGGAGATCGCATTGAATGTGGATGCGGGGCGCTATCCCAGCTTGTCACGTTTTTTGCACACGCTCGCCGAGCTTAAGCAGGCTGATGACAACGATGCGCCCAACGAAGGCGCGGTGGATCAGGCCGGCGACGCGTTACGCATCTACACCGTGCATGAATCCAAAGGGCTGGAAGCAGCGCTGGTATGGTTGTTGGATAGCAACGCCAAAGCCCCGTCCGACAAGGGTTACGACGTGCTGCTGGATTGGCCGACCAATGCCCCGCACCCCGCGCACCTCTCGGTTTATACCGACAAGGCTAGCCGTGGCGCAGCACGCGAGAAGTATTTCGCAGCCGATCAACTCTTGGCCGAACGCGAGGACATGAACCTGCTCTACGTCGCGATGACGCGCGCCAAGCAAATTTTGTTTGTGAGCGGCAGCGGCAAGCTGTTGGAGAACAGTTGGTATGCACGTGTCGCAGCAGCACAAGGCGAGCCGATCGATACGCCGTTGTTGTGCGCCAACACGAGTGCAGTCGTGGCGGCTACCTCCGCCGTGCCCCAAGCGTTAGACCCGCGCCTCAATCAGCCGCTACCCACCGGCACGACCAAGGCGGTGATGAGCGCGCCGCAGCGTCGCGGTGTATGGCTGCATGCCTTGCTGCAATATCTCGCTGCTTCCAGCACAACCATGCAAGAGCACGAGCGCACGGCGTTGCAGAGCCGCATCGGCATTCCCGCTGACGAAATGGCAGCGCTGTGGCAGCAAGCGCAAATGTTGCTGAGCTCGCCGTCATTGGCGCGTTACTTCGATGCGCAGCAGTACCTCAATGCTTGTAACGAGATGCCTTATGTCAATGTGCGTGGCGAATTGAAACGCATCGACCGGCTGGTGGAGTTCGACGATGAGGTGTGGGTACTGGATTACAAACTAGGCGAGAGCACCGACCCCGCGCGGCATTCTGCCCAGATGCTGGAATATAAAGCGGCAATGCAATCGGTGTACTCGGGCAAACAGGTGCGCTGCGCCTTGCTGTTTGGCGATGGCGTGTTGAGCGAGGTTTAAGTGTTCGTCATGCACTGTTAGGGGACTTTTTTGCGCTGGAAATTGCTGCAAACCCGAGTAACCCCCTGTGGTATATTCTCGCTCCGAATTCGCAGTGCAGTATCCTGACGCTGTTTTCTTCAACACAATTTTAGGAGATTCAAATGGAACATACCCTACCCGCACTGCCTTACGCGACTGACGCGTTGCAACCTCATATGTCTAAAGAGACATTCGAGTATCACTACGCCAAGCACCATCAGGCTTACGTGACGAATTTGAATAATCTGATCAAGGGCACGGAATACGAGGCTTTGGATCTGGAAGCCATCATCAAGAAGGCACCGGCAGGCGGCATCTACAACAACGCCGCGCAAGTGTGGAACCACACTTTCTTCTGGAGCTGCATGAAGCCTAATGGCGGCGGTGCACCGACCGGCGCGCTAGCCGATGCGATCAACAAAAAATGGGGTTCGTTCGACGAATTCAAGAAGGCGTTCCAAACTTCCGCCGTAGGTAACTTCGGTTCTGCTTGGACATGGTTGGTGAAGAAGGCGGACGGTTCTGTGGACATCGTCAACATGGGCGCAGCGGGTACACCGCTGACTACTGCGGACAAGGCGCTGTTGTGTGTAGATGTGTGGGAACACGCTTACTACATCGACTACCGCAATATGCGTCCCAAGTTTGTCGAGACTTATCTGAACAATCTGGTGAACTGGGATTTCGTGGCAAAGAACTACGCCTAAGCGATTGTGCTGTTGTGACAGCGTTGTAATATTGCGCGTGTAAAATGTTCAAGATTAAGGCCGGGTTATCCCGGCCTTATTTTTTACCTGAATCCAGAGTTGGTCATGTGGTACACCATGCCAACATCAGCGGCGGGGCGCAGGCAGAGCAGGGTTGGCGCAGATTGTTTGCCGAAGCGTTGCTCAAATGGGAGACGCAACCCCGGCGTTAGCTAGCGCTGCACTTTGCTGCTCCGGATATTCGGCATAGGCCACCGTGTTGCGGCCCTGATGTTTGGCTTGATAGAGCGCTTTGTCGGCCATTTGCAACAGTGTCTCTACATTCAGTTCACGGCTTGGATAGACGCTAGAAACACCACAACTCACGCTGACAAAACTATGTTTGGAACCGCTGTGCGGTAATTGCAGCAACGCGACACGCTGGCGTATCCGTTCGGCCACCCAGCGTGCGCCGTCTTCGTCGGTTTCGCCTAAGATCATGACGAATTCTTCGCCACCGTAGCGCGCCACCAAATCGGCAGGGCGGGGAGCGGACTTGGATAGTTTTTTTCCTATGGCTTTGAGGCAGTCATCACCTTTCTGATGGCCATACAGGTCGTTGTATTGTTTGAATAGGTCTACGTCCAGCATCACCAATGACAGCGGTTTTTTGAGACGCAGGCAGCGCCGCCATTCGCGTTGCAAAGTCTCGTCGAACATACGACGGTTGGCGATGCCAGTCAGTCCGTCGGTCATTGATAAGCGTTGCAACTCTTGGTTGGCGTCATGTAGTTGCGCTGCGAGCTTGACCAGCGCGCGCTGCATCTTCACCAGTCGGTACATGGCGCGGACTTTGGCCTGTACCACGACATTGCCGACCGGCTTCATGATGTAATCATCGCCGCCCGCTTCGATGCCGCGCACCAAGTCTTCATCTTTGGACATTACGCTGAGGAAGATGATAGCGGTCCAGTCGTCCTTACCTTGCAACATGCGTATCTCTTTGGCCACCTCGTAACCGTCGGTGTCCGGCAGGATGATGTCGAGCAGCACGATATCGGGATGTTCTTGCTTGTACAGCTCGATAGCGCGCGCACCGGTCTCGGCCAGCAGCGGCTGCACGCCCATTTCCTCGATATAGCCGGAGATGGCTTTGAGGGAGACCTTGCTGTCCTCGACAATCAGGACTTTCAATTTGGCTAGCTGTTGCATCTTTGCGGGTTCCTAGACACGTTCTTGCAGCGGGTCTATTTATTGAATGAAGGGATTAGTGGCGAATTGTGCCAGATAAAGACCCGCTAGGCGTAGTGTCTAAGGCCGGAGCAGTGCAGTAAAGCTGCCTTAAATTAGCGCCTAACGCGGCTGGGTTTGGTAATATCCGCGCCTATCAATTTAGTTAGCACCGTGATGAATCCCACTCTAGTCTTCGATATTGAAACCATCCCCGACATCAAGGGCCTGCGTGTCCTGCATGGTTTGGACGCGCGCGTGAGTGATGCCGAGGTGGCCGAGATGGCCTTTCAGCAGCGTCGGCAAAAGACCGGCAGCGACTTTATCCAGCATCATTTGCAGCGCGTGGTGGCAATCTCCTGCGTGTTGCGCGAGGGCGACAATTTCAAGGTGTGGTCGCTAGGCGGCTTGGACGAAGACGAGGGCAGCATCATCCAGCGCTTCTTCGACGGCATCGACAAATACACGCCGCAGATCGTGTCGTGGAATGGCAGCGGCTTCGATCTGCCCGTGTTGCATTACCGTGGTCTGATCCACGGCGTGCAATGTGCGCGCTACTGGGACATGGGCGAGGATGACAAAGAGTTCAAGTGGAACAACTACATCAGCCGCTATCACATGCGCCATCTCGATCTGATGGACCTGCTAGCGATGTACGGCGGGCGCGCCAATGCGCCGCTGGATGACCTCGCCAAGCTGATCGGCTTCCCCGGCAAGCTGGGCATGGATGGCAGCAAGGTGTGGGAGGCGTATCAGGCCGGACAGCTGGCCGAGATACGCAACTACTGCGAGACCGATGTGGTGAACACCTATCTGGTGTTCGCACGCTTTCAGATGATGCGTGGCAATTTGAGTCGTGATGGCTTCAAGCGCGAGTGTGATCTGGTGCGTGCCGAATTGGCCAAGCTCGATGTGCCGCACTGGCATGAGTATTTGGCCGCTTGGCCCGAGATGCAGGGCTGATGTTGCAGTATCGCCAGTTGTGGTGGACGGGTGGATGGGGACTGGTTGCGCTGGTGGCCTATCTGTCGCTGATGCCCAATCCGCCCGTACCGTTCCAATTCCATATGGTGGACAAAGTAGAACACGGCCTCGCTTATGCAGCGTTGTCATGGTGGTTCTGCCAGCTCTATGTGTCGCCCAAGTCGCGTCTGCTGTTGTGTGTGGCGCTGGTGGGTTATGGTGCGTTGATCGAGATTTTGCAAGGCATGACGGGTTACCGTTATTTTGAATATGCCGACATGCTGGCGGATAGCATAGGTGTGTTGTTGGGTTGGTGGTTGGCGCGTACCGCTTTGGGACGCGCTTTTGTATGGATAGAAACAATTTGGCGGTAAGCACTATGGCAACAGAGCATCAAGTCACTATCGAATCACTGGACCAAGAGGGACGCGGTGTCGCGCATCATGAAGGCAAAGTCATCTTCATCGAGGGGGCGCTGACCGGTGAGCGCGTGAGCTATTCCTCATATCGCAAAAAGCCCGCCTTCGAACAGGCGCAAGTCACTACCATCTACCAGTCGGCACCGATGCGCGTCACGCCCAAGTGCAAACATTTCGGTGTGTGCGGCGGCTGTTCCATGCAGCATCTGGATGCGCGCGCGCAGGTCGCAGTCAAGCAGCGCATCCTGGAGGACGGCTTGTGGCATATCGGCAAGGTCAAGGCAGAGAACATCCTGCCCGCCATCTACGGCCAGACCTGGGGTTACCGCGAACGCGCGCGCATCTCGGTCAAGCATGTCATCAAAAAGGGCAAAACGCTGGTGGGCTTCCACGAGAAGCGCAGCAGTTTCGTGGCCGACATGCACAGCTGCGAGATTCTCGCCCCCAAGATCGCCAAACTGCTGCCGCTGCTGGCCGAGCTGGTGAGTCAGATGTCGATACGCGACCAGTTGCCGCAGATCGAAGTGGCGGTGGGCGAGCATGTCGATGCGCTGGTGCTGCGCATCATGGCGCCGCTCAGTCAGGGCGACGAGGCCTTGCTGCGCAGCTTCGCCGACCTGCACGAGGTGCAGTTTTGGTTACAGACCAAAGGCCCGGAAAGCATTGTTCCCTTCTATCCCTTGGACGCGCCCGAGCTGTCGTATAGCTTGCCCGAGTTCAACATCACCATGCCGTTCGCGCCCAGCGAATTCACCCAAGTGAACAGCGCGCTGAACCGCGTGATGATAGGTCGTGCCATGCGCTTGCTGGACCCGCAAGCGGGTGAGCGTATCGCTGACCTGTTCTGTGGCCTCGGCAACTTCACCCTGCCCATCGCGCGCAGCGGTGCGCAGGTGCTGGGTATCGAAGGCAGCGCTGCGCTGGTGAAACGTGCACAGCAGAATGCCGCGAGCAATGGTCTGTCGGACAACACCTCCTTTATGGCGATGAATCTGTTCGATATGACCGAAGAAGGTTTCGCTAAGCTCGGTCATTTCGACAAGCTACTCATCGATCCGCCGCGCGATGGCGCGTTCGAGTTGGTCAAATCGTTGGGGGGCGACAACGCGCCCAAGCGCATCGTCTATGTGAGTTGCAACCCCGCCACACTGGCACGCGATGCGGCCGAGCTGGTCAAGCGCGGTTACGTGCTGCAAGCCGCTGGCGTGATGAATATGTTCCCGCACACTTCGCATGTCGAATCCATCGCGGTGTTCGTCAAGGAATGACGCATTGAGGTAGTTTCATCCCGTCAGGAAAGGCCGCCATGTTCGATAGTTTTATGCATCTGTTGCAAGCGCAACTCAACAACCAGCTCTTCGTCGCTGGCATGGTGCTGGGGCTGGTCGGGCTGCTTGGTATGTGGCTACGCAAAGTACCGGGCCTGCTGTGGGCCTACGGCCATCGTCTCGTCATCGTCACGGCGGTGATCGACAGTCGCAACGACTTGTTTGGCGCACTCATCACTTGGCTCAATGACCTGCCGTTTGGGCGCAACAGCCGCTTGTTCACCGTCATCCAAGAGAACGCCAACCCCGATGACGAGTCCAGTGCCAACGGCTTGCCGCGCTTGCTCTACAGCCCCGCGCCCGGCGTGCATGTATTCTGGTTTCAGGGGCACTTGATGTGGATACAGCGCGACGTGAGCGTCAACCTGCAAGTGGTCGATACGCTGCGTATCCATGTGCTGTTCGGCTCGCGCCGCTTTTTGGAAACGCTGCTGGAGGATGTGCTCAAGCGCACCTATGCGCGGCTCATCGACCACACGCTGATGTTCACCGTAGACAGCTGGGCGGAGAACTGGCGCAAGGCCGATGCGCGTCCGCGTCGCGCTATAGACTCGGTGGTGCTGGACGGCGACATTCGCCAGCGTTTATTGGACGATGCGCAAGCCTTTTTTGAAAAGCGCAGTTGGTATGCAGCGATGGGTATTCCTTGGCGTAGGGGCTATCTGCTCTATGGCCCGCCGGGTACCGGCAAGACCAGCGTGGCGTTCGCGCTGGCGGGCGAGTTGCGCCTCAACTTGTGCTGGCTGTCGCTGACCAATCCCAAGCTCAATGATCAGACTATCTCCATGCTGCTGCAAAAGACCCCAGCGCGTTCGCTCATTCTGATTGAGGATGTGGATGCGTTCTTTAACTCGCGGCAGAAACAGGATCAGCATATCGCGGTGAGTTTCAGCGGTCTGCTCAACGCGCTGGACGGCGTGGCTGCGCAGGAGGGCCGCATCATCTTCCTCACCACCAACCACCGCGAGCTATTGGATGCCGCGCTGATACGTCCGGGGCGCATCGATGTGGAATTCAAACTCGACCTCGCCTCGCGCGAGCAAATCGCCAGCATGTTCCTGCGTTTCTATCCCGATGAGAAAACTGCAATCGATACGCTAGTCGCCGAACTTCCTGAACGCACACTCAGTCCGGCCCAGATCCAGCAAGCCCTGCTGGCACATGCCGATGTGCGGCAGGCTGCGAACGCGTTGCGCAGCCTGACCTAGTTCCTTTTAGGCGGTGCGGAGAACAGTGGGTTCTTGGTTACGAGATTCAAGCGTTCACCGAATTCCTGCGCGAAATTACGCATCGCCTTGGCAGCATCCTTCTCGTTGGTGGCACGCTCTAATGTGTCGGCCATGGACAGCAGATTCTGGTGATAGAACAGTTTCATCTCGTCGACTAGCATCTCCTTGGTCCACAGGTCGATGCGCAAAGTGTTCTTCGCCTCGGCATCCCACACCGACAGCATGATGGCTTTGCTGTTGCTCTCCACGCCGCCGTCAGATGCACTCCAGTCGATATTGATAGGCAGGTTCTTCTCGTCCAATGTGACGGTGAATTTGATCTCGGATTTCTTCATTTGGGATTCCTTAGGTTGGTCATTGTTGGTTTTGTAAGAGCGAGCCGTGCGCGCAGTTATGATTCGATTCGCAGGCATGGCCCGCTCCTACCATTACCCTTTGAGCTTAGCGAACGCGCTCGCCATCGCGCTGTTCACCGCCGGTTGCGGTGCATTGCGTA
>JAVHRA010000084.1:0-16130 GCA_036171395.1 Gallionella sp.
TGCTCGTCATCGGCATCCAGATTGGCACCCGCCAAGGATGGCTGTTCTGCCTGCCCGCCATCGCGCTGTTCAGCCTGTTCGCTTGGCGCTCCTCGCTCAAACGCTTGCGCGCGATACGCGATACTCCCACCTCACGTATCGCATCTGCGGCACAAGGTTATGTCGAAATCATAGGACGCGGGCGTGACCTCACCGACACTCCGCTGTTCAGTCCGCTGCGCATGCTGCCCTGTCTGTGGTATCGCTACAAAGTCGAGGAACGCCATCGCAGCAAGAACGGTGATAGCTGGCGCACCATAGAAAGCGGTGAGAGTGCCGACTCTTTCATCATCGAGGACGAAACCGGCACCTGCGTGGTCGATCCGCAGCAGGCCGAGATTAGCACCATCTACTTAGACCAGTGGCATGTTGCGAATAGACGCTATACCGAATATAAATTGCTCAAACACGATGAAATTTATGTGCTGGGAGAATTTCGCACCCACAACGGGACGACCGAGTTCGATGCCCGTGCCGAGCTCAATACCTTGTTGGCAGAATGGAAGCGCGACATGCCCGCCTTGCACCAACGCTTCGATCTGAACAACGACGGGCAGCTCGATATGGCGGAATGGATGTTGGCACGCAAAGCTGCGAAGCGGGAAGTGGATAAACGATTTCGCGAAGTGCAGACGCAACCCGACCTTAACATCATCCGCCAACCGCATGACGGTAAATTGTTCCTGATTAGCAACCTCACACCGGAAGATTTATCACGTCGCTATCTGTATTGGAGCTGGGGGCACTTGGTGATTTTCTTCGCCTCGCTCACTGCTAGCGGATGGTTGTTACAGACAAATTCCTTGATTCGATGAATAAAAATTTCATGCCAAAAAATCAAGTGTTTTTTGTTTGAAATTAGACCTAATTACATATTGACAAGTAGCGACAATCCACAAAACCTGAATTTCACTAGGCTTAGCAGGGTCATCATCCACCTCAATAATGCGAACTTACGTTAACTTGTTGATTAAAAACAAATATGCAACTCTACAAAAATTAGGCAATCTAACAAAAAACCTTATGACTCACTCACTTAATGAACTAAACAGGGGGTCTTTCCACATAGTTATCCACAGATTTTGTGGGTAAACAGAAATATCGTTTCTGCGCTACAAGTTAGCCCGCCATATCAGCGTTTTTAAGTGCACACCTCTGGTCTCACGATTCATTAGTGTCAGACATAAAAAAGCGGGGAACTCCCCCTTTTTCAATTGCATCACGTACTCAGTCTTGTTTACGCAAGGACATTCTGCTCATCAATCCATCTTTAAGCACGAACTGATGTTTGATAGCACCCAAAATGTGCACCACCACGATCAAAATCAACACGCTCACGAGTACCTCATGCACCTCGTGTGCTGGCACGCCGCTGAACTTTTTGGGCAACAGACTCACGTCCCACGCCAACAGCGCTTTCAATATCGGACTGCTGAACACCGTAATCGCTCCACTGAGCGGTATCAGAATCAATAAGGTGTAGAGCAGGTGATGGATACCAGTCGCAACCTTATCCATGGTGCCAGTGCCCAGCGGCGCAGGCACGCCATCTTTGCGGCGAAAATACAGTCGCAATATGGTCAACAGCAACACCGCGTCGCCCAACAAAGCATGGATGATGTATGCCACTAAAGTTGCATCGCCGGCATGTCTGGCTTCATCTAGCGCATCACCCAAGAACCATGCAACCACCAGTAAAGTCAGAGTCAGCCAATGTGCTATCACCATGCGTTTGCTGTATTGCTTCATATCGTCTTTCCTTAAGTTTAGTAATTACTCTGTAAAGATTCAGCCTGCTAATTTCTTGTCTAATGCTTCCCAGCGCGACATCAGTTCCAACACCAAGCCATCTATCGTTTCGCTGCGCGCCTGTAATTGCTGCGCACGTTTGATGTCGTTGCGGAAGATCGTGCCATCCGCCAGATGTGCAGCGATGTCGATCTGCTCTTGCTCGAATGCTTCAATCTGTTTGGGTAGTTCTTCTAGTTCGCGACTTTCTTTGTAGCTCAACTTGTTCGACTTAGGCTTTTCCACTACGACGGCGGCGACTTTAGGCGGCGTAGCATTGGTCGGTTTTGCCAAAGCTTGGGCGGCTTGATACTTTTGCACCCGCACCCAGTCCTCGTAACCACCGACATATTCCTGCAACTTTCCATTGCCTTCAAACGCGATGACCTGCGTCACGACGTTGTCCAAAAAGGCGCGATCATGGCTGACCAGGAACAAAGTGCCTTCGTAGTTGGCGAGTAACTCTTCCAAGAGTTCCAAAGTCTCGATATCCAGATCGTTAGTCGGCTCATCCAACACCAGCACGTTGGCAGGTTGAGTGAACAAACGCGCCAGCAACAGACGATTGCGTTCCCCACCCGAACAACTTTTCACCGGCGAACGTGCACGTTCTGGCGCGAACAGAAAATCGCCCAAATAACTGATGACGTGTTTCTTCTGCCCGCCGATGTCAACGAAGTCAGCACCCTGACTGATGGTGTCCGCGAGGGTGGCGTTGTCGTCGAGCTGCTCGCGCAACTGATCAAAATACGCGACCGCAATCTTGGTACCGAGTTTTACCTTGCCGCTGTCAGGTTCAAGTTGCCCCAAGATCATCTTGAGCAAGGTGCTCTTACCCGCACCATTCGGACCCAGCAAGCCTATCTTGTCGCCACGTTGGATACGACAGGAAAAATCTTGCACCAACACACGTTCGCCATAAGCTTTGCTGACGTTTTCCAGTTCTGCGACCAACTTGCCAGATCGCTCACCGGTCTCCACCGCCATCTCGACCTTGCCGACTTTCTCGCGGCGCGCGGCGCGATCGCGACGCAGCTGTTCCAAACGCAACACACGCCCTTCGTTGCGCGTGCGGCGCGCTTTCACGCCTTGACGTATCCACACTTCTTCCTGCGCCAATACCTTGTCGAACTTGGCATTGACCACCGCCTCGTCAGCCAGCATGCGCTCCTTGATGGCTTGGTAGGCGGTGAAATTGCCGGGAAAACTCGATAACACGCCGCGATCCAATTCGACTATACGCGTGGTGACGTTATCCAAAAAACGTCGATCGTGGGTAACGAATAACACGCTGCCAACGAAGCTATTTAGCAATCCTTCCAACCATTCTATCGAGGCAAAATCCAGATGATTGGTCGGTTCGTCGAGGATGAGCACATCCGGTGCCGCAACCAAAGCTTGCGCCAAAGCAACACGCTTACGCTGTCCGCCGGACAAATCTCCAACACGCGTATCGGGATCTAGATCGAGCTTGGCAATCGCCGTCTCAATGCGCGATTCGACCTGCCAGCCATCCTGCGCTTCAAGCTGAGTCTGTAAATGCTGCATCTCTTCGAGCAGCTTGTCATAGTCAGCATCCGGTTCAGCCAACTGGTGTGAGACATGATGATAGTCGCTCAACAACTTTTGCAACTTACCCAAACCTTTGGACACCGCGTCGAACACAGAGTCATCTGCATCCAACACCGGCTCTTGGCTGACATAGCAAATGCGTGCGCTAGGTGCGCGCCACACCATGCCGTCATCCAGATTGGCGATGCCTGCCAGCACGCGCATCAAACTGGATTTCCCGCCGCCGTTGCGGCCAATCAGGCCGACGCGCTCACCCTCATCTAGTTGAAATGCAGTATGGTCGAGCAGTGCAACGTGGCCAAAGGCCAAGCTAGCGTTATCTAAAGTGATGAATGGCATGTAGAGTTACTGTTGTGATTGAATCGCCGCAGGCATAGCGGATTGATAAATGAATGAAAGGCCAAAACCAAACATACCCAGTGCAGGATAAAGCATGCCGACTACGACTTTAGCGAGAAACACACTCAGTACTTGATTTTGGATGTCATGGATAAACAAAGGTAATACATAAACACCAATGGCGAAGAAGCAGCTCCCCAGAATAAGGGCATGTCCCAACTTGTAACCTTTACCGGCAGGGTTTCCTACCCCAGGCGGCAATTCTTTGAAATACACGCGCACCACCAAAAGCAAAGCAATCAGAAACAAAGCGCCTACCAACCAGCCCAATTGATCGGCTAATGGTGCAGGCATACCGAGTATGCCTAACAAACCTGTACCGAGTTCAGCCAATACGTTATTCAAAAATATCTGTAATACCAGATACCAACCTACGAAAAGATTGATGCGTGCAGCCATGTTTACTTGCCTCCGGCGGTCAGACTTTTGAGGTCTGTGATGATGTCTTGCGAGTGACGTGAAGTCTCGACGCTGAGATAAACCTTGCTGATATTCGCTTTGGGATCGATCAAGAAGGTGAATCGTCTGGCCATCTTCATGATGCCCAGATTGACCAAAGCACCATAACTTGCCGCGACATGCCCGTCCTTATCCGCCAACAACGGGAACGGCAGATGGTACTTCTTGGCGAACTCGGCATGGCTATCGGTATCGTCTACGCTAATGCCCACCACGGCCGCCCCCATCTCGGTCAGCTGCGCCAAGTCATCACGAAATGCACAGGCCTCCTGTGTGCATCCAGGCGTATCGTCTTTGGGGTAAAAATACAGCACCAGCCATTTACCTTGAAAATCTTTGAGGCTGAGTGTGTTGCCAGATTGGTCTGGTAACCGAAAGTCCGGCGCAGGTTTGCCGACTTCCGGCAACTCTCCCGCACGCGCTGCACGCGCTACAAACAATGATGCGAATATGACCAAAGCCACTATGACCATCAATATCTTCATACTTATACCACTCCACAAGACCATGCGAAAAAAAGTGCGCGCATCATACCAGTCATGTCCATGGAAGAGCCGCTTTTGCGCTAGAATGCGCGCCGCGTCTCCGTAGTTAAATGGATATAACCGGCCCCTCCTAAGGGTCAATTACAGGTTCGATTCCTGTCGGGGACACCAAACCCCTCGCCTTAGTCCAAGTGCATTGCCCTCACGGCTGTAAAATTCCTCTCTGACAAAACAATGCGCTAGCCGCATCACATCGCTTGCACCGCTTGGCTTATAAAGCCCAATAACATAAAACTTGAACTTTTTACTCGACACTCCGTCATAGCATCGCCTTTGCCTGCGATGACATTTGAGATGCGGGTAAAGCGGTGAATCATTCAATTACTAGAGGTGCAAAATGCAGAAAGCTTATTCAGCAGTCACTAACACCGTAGCCAAATTCGTACGTTGGATTATTGCAGGCGTTATTTCCGTCATCGTATCGATACCTACATTCGCTTCCCTCAGCACGTCTATCTAGTCATTTTGTTTAAAAGCCCGTCCTGCCACTCCCGATGGCAGGACGGGCTTTTTTATAGTGTGGCTTGTGTGCTCTATCAATCGCCTTGTTTGGCAATCAGTATGGAATAGACATAAGTTTGTAATGCGATACGCACACGATTGCTCGTACTGACAAATTCCACCCCATAGGTCACGGAATGATCAGCATTGCTTTCGCCCACATTACGGATGATGGCTGAGATGACATAGGCCAGTTCCTCACCTTCTATAGGCAGGTTCACATTGATCTGTATGGCCTCTCCACGTTGTCCTAATTTCACATTACTCATGATGCTGGCACCTGATGTGCTCAGGTCGTTAATCGCAGCAGGCATCTTCAAACCATTCACGGCAGCAACGATAAAACAAGGTAACTTGGTCTTGATACGAATCGCACCACGCATTTGCAGCGTACTTACCTGGTCGGGAAAAGACAGATGGATATGCGCATAAGGTTGAGCGAATACCGCCAACACCGTAGCGGTATATTCATAAGTCTTGGCACCAGCAAAGCCCCTTACAAAGAACTGCTCACCGACCGAGACCGCCACTAAAGCATTGCCGGATTTGGGCTGGGTGACAGTAATAGAACGTTTGTTGAGATAACCGACCAACTTCGCAAAATAACGTTGCCCCGTAACCCCCAAACCCTGTAATTGCAATGCATCACCAATGTTGGCAGTCATGGACAAGAAGTCCTCTGAAGTGTCAAATTTGCTGGTCTGCTGATTGTTGCTCATACATATCTCCCTACTTATTTGTATTGGACTGGTACTCGTTTGGTTAAACCGCATAACAATTCATAACTGATGGTACCTGCGGCCTGCGCCACCTGTTCGACGGGCAGTCCTTCTCCCCACAACACCACAGAACTACCAATTGTGGCTTGCATGACATCACTCAAATCTACACACAACATATCCATCGAGACGCGACCAACCGTCTGCGTGAGTTGTCCTTCGACTAAAATCGGCGTGCCGCTAGGAGCATGACGCGGATACCCATCAGCATAGCCACACGCTACCACACCAATACGCATATTGCGGTCGGCACGATACAACGCACCATAACCCACTTCGTCGCCTCTATTGAGCTCCTGTATGGCAATGATACGACTTAGCAACGTCATCGCCGGACGCAATCCCAACTCGCGAGCACTGGTATCGTTAAAGGGCGAGGCGCCATATAGCATGATGCCGGGTCTAACCCAATCCGCATGGGTCTGGGGATAACGTAACAGTGCCGCCGAGTTCGCCAGCGAGCGAGTGACGCGGTAATCGCCGGCCAGATCATTAAACACATCCAGTTGTTGTGTTATCCCACGTGTCTCATCGGCATGCGCAAAATGACTCATCAGTGTGATTTCACGTACAGCCGGATGCACGCGTAACTGCTCCATAACGGCAGCGATCTGGGCGGGCAAAAAACCCAGCCGATTCATGCCGCTATTCACCTTGATCCATACATCCAAACTAGCCCGTTTAGGGTAGGCATCCAACAAGCGGATCTGCCAAGGACTGTGTATCACTGTAGTCAGATCATATTCAGCAAGCAGTGCTACATCCTGCGCGTCGAAATAGCCCTCCAATAGCAAAATAGTCTGGGCATACCCTGCTTCGCGCAAACTGATCGCGTCCTGTATATCCAACAAAGCAAAACCATCCGCATCGGCTAGTGCCTCCGCAACGCGCAGCAGACCGTGACCATAAGCATCCGCTTTGATAACGGCCATGACCCGCGTGCGGGCATTACGGCGCGCGACATGCAGGTTATTAGCGATGGCATTCAGATCTAACTGGGCAAGGATAGGACGTGGCATGGGAATCAAACGATGTAACGTGATGCAATGATAGCAGGGGCAATACTTTCGTGTTATAAAACGGCCTCACAAAATACCGCGCCCCCTGAATGAAAGTCGGCTTCTACATCATACTGGCAGCGCAATTTCTCTCCGCGCTTGCAGACAATGCTTTGCTGTTCGCCGCCATTGCATTATTGAAAGAACTGAATGCCCCCGCTTGGCATACACCGGTTCTGCAAGAAGCCTTCATATTTTCTTACATCATTCTCGCGCCATTTGTCGGGGCCTTTGCCGACTCGCTGCCTAAAGGTCGCGTGATGTTCGTCAGCAACAACATCAAAATTCTAGGTTGTGTGGCTATGCTGTTCGGCGTGAATCCGCTTGTAGCATATGGCTTGGTTGGACTAGGTGCCGCAGCCTATTCACCGGCAAAATACGGCATCCTCACCGAGTACCTTCCCCCCGACAAGTTGGTGTTAGCGAACAGTTGGATGGAGGGACTGACTGTAGCGGCTATCGTGCTCGGAGCAATCATCGGCGGGGTATTGATTAATCCGCACATTGCAAGCGCTATGTTGAGCTGGTGGAATATTCCACTCATAGATACACACATTGATACACCCCCGGAACTGGCTATCAGCTTCATCGTGCTGATTTATTTTATCGCAGCGATATTCAATCTATACATCCCCCGCGTCGCGATAGACCATAAGCCCCTCAGTCACAATCCTAGCTTTTTGCTCAAGGCTTTCTGGCATGACTTCAAATTACTGTGGAAGGATCCGCTGGGACAAGTCTCGCTGGCGGTAACCACCTTGTTTTGGGGTATCGGTGCGACCTTGCGACTCATTGTATTGGGCTGGGCTGCAGTCGCACTACAGTACGATTTCAGCTCGGCTGCGCAACTCACTGCTTGGGTCGCAATCGGTATCGCAATTGGTTCGATACTGGCGGCTAAATTCGTCAAGCTGGAACATTCGGTAAAGGTATTGCCCATAGGCATCGCCATGGGTTTGGTGGTGCTGATGATGATCCCCATCACCAACAGTACGCTGGCTATCATCCTGCTTATCGTCATCGGTGCGATGGGTGGCTATTTCGTCGTACCGATGAATGCGCTGCTACAACATCGTGGTCACTTGCTGATGGGTGCGGGCAGCTCCATCGCCGTGCAGAACTTCAATGAAAACCTGAGCATCTTTGCCATGCTGGCCTTGTACGCGCTGATGGAGAAAGCGCACCTCAGCATCTACCTCATCATCACAGTCTTTGGGCTGATGCTATCCGGCATCATGACCGCGCTATACAGACGCCACGGCCACGATCAGGACAGCGGCAAGATTTGAGTTTTAAACCAAGATTTGAGTTTTAAACTTAGCAACGTAACTTAAGCCTGCTGCATCACATCCACCGCGAAACACAAATCCTGCCAAGCTTGTGCCTTGGCAGTCGGTCTGCGCAACAGATAAGCCGGGTGATAACTGACCACCACGGGGATGCCGTGATAGTCATGTAGTACACCGCGTAACTCATCCAAAGCACCCTCCTCGCCCAACAGATTCAGCGCCGCGACCTTGCCTAAGGCCACGATCACTTTTGGCTGTAACAATTCAATCTGGCGCGCCAGATAAGGCATGCACTGTCGCGCCTGTTCCACACTAGGACTGTGATTCTCGAGTGGACGACACTTCACCACATTGGCGATATAGACCTGTTTCCCGCGCTGCAACTTGATGGCGGCGAGCATATTGTCCAGCAGCTTGCCGGCCTCACCAACGAAGGGTTCACCACGCTCATCCTCTTCCTCACCAGGTGCTTCACCGATGAACATCCAGTCAGCCTGAACGTCCCCCACGCCCAACACAGTCTGTTTACAACCAGCGCGTAAGTCACAACGCTGACAATCCCGCACCTGTTGTTTAAGTTCAGGCCAAGTCTTAGCAGCTTGAAATGATGCGGACTCGTCAACATAAAGCAGTCGCTCTTCCTCACGCGCAGACTCCATCGCGACATAAGCGGCATACGCATGATCGACTTCATCAGCAGGATGCACTTGGACACTCATTGGCACTTCACTTTGCGCCACTGGCGCTACCGGTGTTTCCACGCGGAGAGGTAAAACAACCTCCGCCACAGAATGCTCAGGTGCAGCGCGCAATCTCCATTGCGGATATAGATTCAACTCGCGCAAGATGGCTTCGTCTCTATCCATGTCGGCTCACCTGTACTTCCTTGTTTAACTCACATGCCATAGCCATTGCATCCTCGCGTCCTGCTGCATTCTGATAATAGCCACGGCGCATGCCTATCTCGATAAAGCCCAACGCACGATATAGCGCGATGGCCGGCAAATTGGAAACGCGCACTTCCAAAAAAATACGCCGCATACTTTGCGTGCGTGCCCATTGCAGCTGTGCATCCAACATCGTCCTGCCTAGCCCTTTGCGTTGCTGCGCTGCGGCCACGCCGATATTGAGTAGCTCGGCCTCATCTAATACCGGCATCAATATCGCGTAGCTCACAATCTGCCCAGCAACTTCATCGACCACGCAGCGATAGCCGCTGTTTAAGGCATCGGTAAAATTTCCACGTGACCAAGGATACGGTTGCACAAGCTGCTCAATAGCCCACACCACATCCACATCGGCTAGCGTCATATCACGCATGCTTATCCCGTGCGATTTGCTCTCGTTCAGCGGTCTTGAGTGCGACTTTGTTGCGTAAGTAGAGTGGCTGAGCGAGTGCGGCATCCTGACCTTTACCTGCGGCAAAAGCGCTGGCAGCAAGTGCAACCACGGCTGCGGCATGAGGCACTGCCTTACCCTCAACGCCCTGCAACTGTTTGTCATAGCGGGTCTGCAAAGCATCGCGGTAGGTGGCAAAACCGCTGCCCGCTCCGAACCAACCTTCACCTTCGACTGGCGGTGCTTCTTCCGCTTTGCACAGACTAGGCTCACTCAGCGCTATCCACTCGCCCTGCTGCAATTCATAAACAGCGTGATATATCTCGCCCATGCGCGCATCTAGTGCCGCGATCACGCGGCTATGTCCCGATGCCTGCGCCAAAGCCTGCAAGGTACATACGCCGTACACCGGCAGATTCGCCCCCAATGCCAAACCTTGCGTCGTACCGCAGGCGATGCGGACGCCTGTGAACGAACCTGGGCCTGCGCCGTAGGCGATGCCATCCAACTCGACAAGACTCAGCTGCGCGTCATGCAACACGGCAGCGATCATATCTATCAGGAGTTCTGAATGTTTCTGTCCAACCAATTCGAAACGCTCGCTAATCACGCCGTCCTGATACAGCGCGACGGAACAATATTCTGTGGAGGTTTCCAGCGCGAGTAACTTCATCTGAACCTAGTTCGCCATCAACAGGGTAACGGCTTGAGCAGCGATACCCTCACCACGACCGGTATAGCCTAGATGCTCGGTGGTGGTCGCTTTGACGTTCACCGCACTGCGCTCCAACCCAAGATCAGCCGCGATATGCGCGACCATCTGACCGATATGCGGTGCCATCTTGGGGGCTTGCGCGATGATGGTGGCATCCACATTGGCAACGCGGTAACCCGCCCCGCGTACCAAATGCGACACCTCACGCAACAAGATACGGCTATCGATATTTTTGAATTTCGCATCGGTGTCGGCAAAGTGTTTGCCGATGTCACCCAATGCTGCTGCACCCAACAGTGCGTCACAAATGGCATGCAGCAACACATCCGCATCAGAATGTCCGAGCAGGCCTTTCTCATACGGAATATCCACACCGCCGATGATGAGCTTGCGCCCCTCGACCAATTGGTGAACATCAAAACCTTGTCCGATACGCATGCTTATTTCCCTTGATTCAATAGCAATTCTGCTAACACCCTATCCTGCGGGTAAGTGACTTTGAAGTTGGTCGGATCACAGGCCACCAACTTGGGCTTGAAACCCAATGCCTCTACGGCGGAGGCATCATCGGTGACATCTTTACATTGCTGCAAGGCGCGCACTAACAGTCCAGCACGAAACATCTGTGGCGTCTGCGCCTGCCAGAGTTGCTCGCGACTCTCGGTACGCAACACGCGCCCTGCCGAGTCAGCCCGCTTGAGCGTATCGGCCAAGGGCACGGCCAATAAGCCGCCCACTGCATCGTCGCGCAGCTCATTGATAAGCTTTTCCAGATGCGCCAAGGTCAGACAGGGGCGCGCCGCATCATGCACCATCACCCAGTCATCGGCTTCCAACTCGGCGGCCAACAAACCGTTGGCGACTGATTCAGCACGCGTCGCACCACCACAATAAAGGGGCTGTAACTTGTCACCCAATCGGGAAAAATCGTACTTGTGGAATTGTGTGTCTTCAGGTGAAAGTACTACGAACACAGTGCAGATCTCAGTGCAGGCACAGAGCGTGTTGAGCACATGAAAGATCATGGGCTGACCCGCCAATGGCAGATATTGCTTGGGTATCTCGTGGCCCATACGCGCCCCAAAACCGGCGGCTGGAACCAAGGCGTGAAAATCGGACACAGGCACTATCCTCTTTATTAAATCCAAATATCCCAAGTTGCTTCCCCTCTCAGGGGGAAGGTTAGGATGGGGGTAATGCAGTGGAGCCTCTCATTTCTACCGCTACCCTCCCCCTGCATGGGGGAGGGTAAATTTAAGAATTCGCGAGCATGGCTCGCGCCTACGATGGCATCATTCCCACTCTATCGTTGCGGGCGGCTTACCGGAGATGTCATACACCACACGATTGATGCCGCGCACTTCGTTGATGATGCGATTGGATACCTTGCCCAGCAGCTCATAAGGTAGGTGCGCCCAATGTGCGGTCATAAAATCGCTAGTCACCACGGCACGCAGCGAAACCACCCACTCGTAGGTACGACCATCGCCCATCACACCCACGCTCTTGACTGGCAAGAACACGGTGAAGGCTTGCGAAGTCTTTTCGTACCAAGTCTTGCCATCGGCATCTTTGGTGGCACGTAGCTCTTCCATAAAGATGGCATCGGCACGACGCAATAGATCGGCATACTCCTTCTTCACTTCACCGAGGATACGCACGCCCAGACCGGGGCCGGGGAAAGGATGGCGATACACCATGCCGTGATCCAAGCCCATCGCCACGCCCAATTCGCGCACTTCATCCTTGAACAATTCACGCAATGGTTCGAGCAACTTCAGATGCAGACTCTCAGGCAAACCACCGACGTTGTGATGCGACTTGATGGTGTGCGCCTTCTTGTTCTTGCCACCCGCAGATTCAATCACATCAGGATAGATAGTGCCCTGCGCCAACCACTTCGCTTGCGGCAATTTCTTCGCTTCGCGCTGGAACACTTCGACAAACTCGCGACCGATGATCTTGCGCTTCTGCTCTGGATCGGTGACACCAGCCAAGTAGCCCAAGAACTCGGCGCTGGCATCAACATGGATAACTTTTACACCGAGGTGATCGGCGAAAGTCTTCATCACTTCCTGCGCCTCGTTCAGACGCAACAGGCCGTTATCAACGAACACGCAGGTTAGTTGCTTGCCGATGGCGCGATGCAACAACACCGCCGCAACAGATGAATCCACACCACCCGACAGTCCGAGGATAACTTCTTCGTCACCAACCTGGGCGCGTATCTTGGCTACGGCTTCATCGATGTAGTTGGGCATATTCCAATCTGCACCACACCCGCAGATGTCGTGCACAAAACGAACTAACATCGCCTTGCCTTGATGGGTATGGGTGACTTCGGGGTGGAACTGTAGGGCGTAGAAACGACGTGCTTCATCTGCCATACCGGCTATAGGTGTAGTCGGGTTGCTGGCAATAACAGAAAAACCCGCCGGCAGCTTGGTTACTTTGTCACCATGACTCATCCATACGTCTAGTATGCCGCCCGCCTTGTCTTGCACGCCGCGCAGCAAGGCGGAGTCGCCTGAGGTCTTGATTTCGGCATAACCAAACTCGCGCACCAAACCATTCTCAACTGCACCACCCAGTTGCGCAGCCATGGTCTGCATCCCATAACAGATACCCAACACTGGCACGCCTAATTCGAACACGATCTGCGGCGCACGCGGTGTGTCGCCCTCAGTCACTGAATTAGGACCGCCCGACAAAATGATGCCGGTAGGGGCAAAGGCACGAATGAATTCGGCATCGACATCACACGGATGCAACTCGCAGTAAACATGCGTCTCGCGTACGCGACGGGCGATTAGTTGCGTGTATTGCGAACCGAAATCGAGAATGAGTATTTTTTTATGCATGGTTAAAACCCGAGAAAGAAAAAGAGAGAAGGGAGCACACCCGTGATGTTCAAGGGCGAAGAAGCGCGGGGCTTCCCACTATCTCTCCCCCTTATTCCCTCCCAATTAGTCTACGTGGTAATTCGGTGCTTCTTTGGTGATCTGCACATCGTGCACATGCGACTCGCGTATGCCTGATGAGGTAATTTCAACAAACTCAGCATTGCTGTGCACGGTAGGGATATCGGCGCAACCCAAATAACCCATACTGGCGCGCAAACCGCCCATCAGTTGATGGATAACTGCCAACACACTGCCCTTGTAAGGCACACGACCTTCCACACCTTCTGGCACCAGCTTGTCCTGATTGGCTTCGCCTTCTTGGAAATAACGATCACTAGAGCCCTGCGCCATCGCCCCCAAACTACCCATGCCACGATAGGATTTGTAAGAGCGGCCTTGGAACAATTCGATCTCACCAGGTGACTCTTCAGTCCCTGCGAACAAACCACCCAGCATCACAGCATTCGCACCCGCCGCAATCGCCTTGGCGATATCGCCGGAGAAACGGATACCCCCATCGGCGATCAAAGGCACGCCCGTGCCTTTCAGAGCTTCGGCGACGTTCTGGATAGCCGCAATCTGCGGTACACCTACACCAGCGACAATACGAGTAGTACAGATAGAGCCAGGACCAATACCAACCTTGACGCCGTCAGCACCATGCTTGACCAAGGCTAGCGCAGCAGCACCGGTCGCGATATTGCCGCCGATGACTTCGATATGCGGGAAGTTTTTCTTCACCCATTGCACACGATCCAACACGCCTTGCGAATGACCGTGTGCAGTATCCACGACGATCACATCCACGCCCGCCTCGGACAACAGGGCCACGCGCTCTTCAGTACCCTCGCCCACGCCGACAGCCGCACCTGTGCGTAAACGACCTAGCTTATCTTTTGATGCCAGCGGATGCTCGTTGGATTTAAGGATGTCTTTGACCGTCATCAAACCACGCAATTCAAATGCATCATTGACCACGAGGACACGTTCGATGCGATGCCTGTGCATCAAATTGCGCGCATCTTCCAGGCTAGTGTTTTCTTTGACGGTAATGAGACGCTCGCGCGGCGTCATAATATTCTGAATGGACTGATCCAGATTGCTTTCGAAGCGCAAATCACGATTAGTGACGATACCCACCAATAACTTGCCCTGCACCACAGGCAGCCCCGATATCTTGTGTTGATGCGTCAGAGCAAGCACATTGCGCACCGTCATATCAGTAGTGATGGTAATAGGATCTTTCACCACACCACTCTCAAAGCGTTTGACCTTGGCCACTTTGGCGGCTTGCGCATGCGCAGTCATATTCTTATGGATGATGCCGATGCCGCCCTCCTGCGCCAAAGCAATTGCTAGACGCGATTCCGTCACGGTATCCATAGCGGCGGAAAGAATGGGGATATTAAGGCTTATATTTCGTGTCAACTGCGTGCGCAATGAAACATCGCGTGGCAACACATTGGAGTAAGCGGGAACGAGCAGAACGTCGTCGAAGGTCAATGCTTTTTGTATGATGCGCATAATTATCCGTCTCGGCAAAGCGCGGATTATACGCATCCTTAAGGACTAGGTAAATCGGCCCGTGAACGACGGGCCTATCCATAGGTTTACAGGGCAGTTTCGTTGGTTTCGCCAGTACGGATACGGATTACTTGCTCAACAGGGGATACGAATATCTTGCCATCGCCTATCTTACCGGTGTGCGCAGCCTTGATGATGGATTCGACTGCTGTCTCGACCATATCATCGGCAATCACCACTTCAACTTTGATCTTGGGCAAAAAATCCACGACATACTCGGCACCGCGATACAGTTCAGTGTGACCTTTTTGACGTCCAAAACCCTTGACTTCAGTGACAGTTAAACCGCTCACACCCAATTCTGACAAAGCTTCACGCACTTCATCCAGCTTGAATGGTTTGATCACCGCTTCGATTTTTTTCATGTGGCCCCCGAGGATTAGTCTAGCTTGAATAGTTAAGAACGCTGTCTGATTGTAACAAGTTCAGCGTGAATATGAAGAGGATGTATCAATCTAATTCAACATAAACGATGCGCACAACCTCAAGCTCGACGATGCCGGTGGGCGTGCGCAGGCTGGCCACATCTCCCTCGTGCAACTTCAGCAAAGCCATAGCCAACGGTGATACCCAGCTGATGCGTCTGCGCCCTACATCAGCCTCATCGACACCCACGATGCTATAGATACTCTCTAGTCCAGATTCGTCGCACACCGTAACCGTTGCACCGAAGAACACTTGATCACACTGTTTACGC
Organism: Gallionella sp.; assembly: GCA_036171395.1. Taxonomy (GTDB): domain Bacteria; phylum Pseudomonadota; class Gammaproteobacteria; order Burkholderiales; family Gallionellaceae; genus Gallionella. The sequence continues at coordinate 15,667 of JAVHRA010000084.1, forward strand.
ATAGCAGGATCGACCACTTCAGACAAATCCAAGCGCCTGCGCAAGAATCTGATACGCCTATCGATCTCACGTAAACGTTTTTTGCCATAAATGTAATCACCATTTTCGGAACGGTCGCCATTCGAGGCCGCCCAGGTGATGGTCTTTACCAACACCGGACGCTCAACCTTCCACAGGCTTTCCAGTTCATCATGCAAGCGACGTTGACCTTGAGGTGTAATGTAGTTTTTGACACCAGCGGGCAACTTTAATGACGATTCCAATTCATCGTCATCATTGTCCGATTCTTTAGTAAAGGCTTTGCTCATGGCGGCGGATTCTACAGCACGCGCCTTAGGAAATTTAAACGGTACAACAAAGTTGCACGATCATCTGAATACAACACCGCAGACACGCGCTGAGTTGCACTTGTATCAAGCAACAAAACTGCTTGTTAGCCTGCCCGACTTGGATAGTTAAAAGTC
>JAVHRA010000085.1:0-3384 GCA_036171395.1 Gallionella sp.
CGGGCTGGCCTTTTTCGTTCAAGCACGACACTAAGGCTTCGCCCACGCCCAGCTCGGTGATGATGGCTTCTTCATCCAGCGCGGGATTGTCGCGCATGGTCTCGGCGGCGGCCTTCACCGCCTTCTGGTCGCGTGGACTAAAGGCGCGCAAGGCATGCTGCACGCGGTTGCCGAGCTGGCCCAATACTTTGTCGGGCACGTCCGCCGGATTCTGTGTGATGAAGTACACGCCCACGCCCTTGGAGCGGATCAGGCGTACCACTTGCTCGATTTTTTCCAGCAGGATGGCCGGTGCATCATTGAACAGCAGATGTGCCTCGTCGAAAAAGAACACCAGCTTGGGCTTGGCCAAATCGCCCGCTTCAGGCAGGTTTTCGTACAACTCGGCGAGCAGCCACAGCAGCATGGTCGAGTACACCTTGGGCGAGGTCATCAATTGGTCGGCGGCGAGGATGTTGATCATGCCGTAGCCGTTGCTGTCGGTCTGCATCAGGTCTTCGATGTTGAGCATCGGTTCGCCGAACAGCTTCTCGCCGCCCTGCATCTCGATCTGCAACAGGCCGCGTTGAATCGCACCGATGCTGGCGGTGGAGATGTTGCCGTATTCGGTGGTGAAGTCGGCGGCGTTGTCGCCCACGCTCTGTACCATGGCGCGCAAGTCTTTCAAATCGAGCAACAGCAGCCCGCAGTCGTCCGCAATCTTGAACACCAGTGCCAGCACACCTTGCTGCACCTCGTTGAGATTGAGCATGCGGCCTATCATCAGCGGCCCCATGTCCGAGATGGTGGCGCGCAACGGATGACCCATCTCGCCAAACACATCCCAAAAGGTCACCGGATAAGCGCGGTTGCTATAACCGTCCAATTTGAGTTGCTCAACTCGTGCCGTGACTTTGGCATTGTTGCCACCCGCTTTGGCCAAGCCGGATAGGTCGCCTTTGATGTCGGACATGAACACCGGCACGCCGCTGCGGCTGAAGGATTCAGCCAGCGTTTGCAGCGTCACAGTCTTGCCGGTGCCGGTCGCGCCGGTGATCAGACCGTGGCGGTTCGCCATGTTGGGCAGCAGAAAGAGCTCTTGTTGGTTGTTCTTGGCTATCAGAATGGCGTCGGTCATGGTCTGCGCGTCTTGGGTTAACAAAGCGGAAATGATACCATCGCGCAACTTTTTTTTTGAACCGCAATACAGGTTTTCTGGGGAATCGCATGGCAGGTCATAGCAAGTGGGCAAATATTCAGCATCGCAAGGGTAAACAGGACGCGAAACGCGGCAAGATCTTTACCCGCCTCATTAAGGAAATTACCGTCGCGGCACGCATGGGCGGCAGCGATGCAACCGGTAATCCGCGTCTGCGTCTGGCCATGGACAAGGCTTATGCCAACAATATGCCCAAGGACAACGTCGAGCGCGCCATCAAGCGCGGTGCGGGCGAGCTGGATGGTGTGGACTATCTGGAGTTGCGCTACGAGGGCTACGGCATCAACGGCGCGGCGGTGATGGTGGATTGCATGACCGACAACAAGACCCGCACCGTGGGCGATGTGCGCCATGCCTTCACCAAATACGGCGGCAATCTCGGTACCGATGGTTCGGTCGCCTTCATGTTCAAACATTGCGGTCAGATGATCTTCGCGCCGGGTACCGACGAGAACGGTCTGATGGAAGTGGCGCTCAATGAAGGTGCGGAAGACATCCTCACGAATGACGACGGCAGTATCGAAGTCATCACCACGCCGCATGACTTCATGAATGTGAAACAGGCACTGGAAGCGGCAGGCTACAAGCCCGAGTTCGCCGAAGTCATCATGAAGCCAGATGCCGAAGTGCTGTTCATCGGCGACGATGCGGTGAAGATGCAGAAACTTCTGGATGCGCTGGAAGACTTGGATGATGTGCAAGAGGTCTATACATCGGCGGTATTCGAGGAGTGAAAAGCGTGAAGGGTGAAGAGGGAAGGGGGAAGGGTAAAACCTTCGCGCGGTGATGAGCTCCCCTTCCCCCTTCTCCCTTCTCCCTTCTCCAATAAGAATCCTAGGTATCGACCCCGGCCTGCGCAGTACGGGTTTTGGCATCATCGATAAAGTCGGTCAGCAGCTGCACTATGTGGGCAGCGGTTGCATCAAGACGCCCGCTGGCGATTTGCCGCCGCGTTTGAAAGTCATTTTGGAATCGTTAGGCGAGGTTATCGTGCAGTATCAGCCGCAGCATGCGGCAGTGGAAAAAGTGTTCGTTAACGTCAATCCGCAATCGACACTGTTGCTTGGGCAAGCACGCGGCGCGGCGATCTGCGCAGCGGTGTTGGCGAATCTGCCAGTGGGCGAATACACGGCGCTGCAAGTGAAGCAGGCCGTGGTCGGCAACGGTCATGCCGATAAGGAACAAGTACAAGCGATGGTGGTGCGGCTGTTGAAATTATCCGGCACACCGAATGCGGATGCGGCGGATGCGTTGGCTTGCGCCATTTGTCACGCGCATGGCGGGCTGGGCTTGGGCGCGTTGGCAACCAAAGGTTTTCGAGTTAAAGGCGGGAGATTGATTTAATGATAGGCAGACTGAGCGGAACATTGCTGGAAAAAAACCCGCCGCAAATTTTGCTCGATGTGCAGGGCGTGGGCTATGAGGTGGATGTGCCGATGAGCACCTTCTACAATCTGCCCGCGCTGCACGAGAAGGTGGTGCTGCATACGCAGTTTGTGGTGCGCGAAGATGCGCAACTGCTGTACGGATTTTTGACGCACGAGGAGCGCATCGCGTTCCGCCAGTTGCTTAAGATCAGCGGCGTCGGCCCTAAGCTGGCACTCAGCGTGTTGTCCGGCCTGAGCATCAACGACCTCGCTGCTGCGGTGGCCAATAAAGACGCAGCGCGATTGACCAAAATACCCGGCGTGGGTAAGAAAACTGCCGAGCGCTTGTTGTTGGAGCTGCAAGGCAAGTTTTCCGTGACGGGTGCTGCCAGTGCGCACAGCAACGTGGTCGCATCCGCCAGCAGCGACATCATCAATGCCTTGCAAGCCTTGGGTTACAACGAGAAAGAAGCCGACTGGGCCGCCAAGCAATTGCCTAAAGATGCGACCGTATCGGACGGTATCCGACAAGCACTTAAAGCCTTATCAAAAGCATGATACATAGCGACAACCTCACCTCTGAACCGCGTATTTCCACGCCCGTTGTTGCGTCCAAGCAAGAAGAGGCGTTGGAGCGCGCGTTGCGACCCAAGCAGCTCGATGAATATGTCGGGCAGGAGAAGATACGCGGGCAGTTGGAGATTTTTATTCAGGCGGCTAAGCAGCGCAGCGAACCGCTCGATCATGTGCTGTTGTTCGGTCCGCCGGGATTAGGCAAAACCACGCTGGCGCAAATTATCGCGCGCGAGATGGGGGTGA
>JAVHRA010000086.1:0-3362 GCA_036171395.1 Gallionella sp.
TTCGCTACCACCAAGCCAGCAAGATCATCGTCTATGCTTGGGTGAATGACGAACATACCAAGCGCGCCTACGGCAGCGATGTCGATGCTTATCGGGTGTTTCAGCGCATGTTGAAGAGTGGCAAGCCGCCTGATGATTGGTCGGTGTTGCTAACCGAAGCGCAGCGCGCGAGCAAGGCGAAGAAGTAGCGATGTGGTTTCGGGGATGTTGTAGGAGCGGGCCTTGCCCGCGTGGCTAGGCTAGGTGCGATTACGATAACCACACTGCATCCCAAAATGGATAATCGCCAATATGTGTTACTAGCCCAGCACGCAAGGGATTTGCCACCACATAATGCGCCACCGCTCGCAAATCCTCATCGCTGCGCAAGGCATGGTCGTGAAATGCTTTTGCCCATACGACGCCTGAAGTATGACAAGCGATATTGACATGTCGTGCACTGGCAGATTTTAGGCGGTTGACCACGACATTTAATTCGTCCCGTTCACCTAATTGCAACAACCAATGAACATGATCCGGCATCAATACCCATGCCAACATCTTGGCATCACCTAATAATTGGGTATTCTCAAAACAGCGTGCCGCCGCGCAGCCAGCCGCAAAATCTTCAAACAGTTTGCAGCGTTCGAGTGTAGTGGTGGTGAGCAGATAAATACCGTTTGCAATCGAGGTTCGACCTTTTCGCAAAGCGCTATGACCGGGATGCGTTGTATCGCATGCAGTTATTTCGCGGGCATGGCCCGCTCCTACAACTGTACTGGCTAGGAGCGGGCCATGCCCGCGATGAAGCCTACTCATCATGCCGCCGTTTTCTTGCTGCGCTTGGGTTTTACGGTTGCCACGGGCAACAGGCTGGTGAGTTGCTGGTAACGCTCGAACAGGAAGGCGACGCGCTGGGCGTCGCTGCTGAAAGCGGCTTTGCGGTAGCTGGCATCCACGGCGCGGTCGAGTTGTTGATGGGCTTTGACCAAAGCGGGCGGCATGGTGAGCGGGTCGTAGAGGTCGGCGAGCGAACTTTGCGGATATTGCGCGCGGGCATCCAGCACGGCTTGCGCAGCGGCTTCTGTAGGAGCACGCCATGCGTGCGAATCGCGGGCATGGCCCGCTCCTACATCTTCGGGCCACGGGAAATTGTTGTAGATGATGCCCGCTGAATAACGGTAACGACTTTCCAAACGTCCACATGTGGCACGAGCCCACGCCATATGCATGGTGGAGGTTAGAATGCCGAAGTGATAGAGGGTGGCGTTGGGAATAATTTTTACCAAATTACTGCTCAACGTATCCGGTTGCATGAAACCGATAGGAATGAAGATGCGCCGCTCCGATGAAACTTCGGGGATAACTAAATACGGCGCATCGGGAATGTTTTCAACATGAAAGCGTGTCGGTGTAGCGGCGAGCTTTTGCGTAGGCGGACTCTTGCTGGCTAGGCGTGTTTGGCGCACCGCTTCGATGCGCTTCATCGCTTCCGGCATCTTGCGCAATTCGTCCGGCGGACAATCGCCTAACCATAAGCACCAACGTTCAAAGCCATTGATGAACTCATCCGCGCCTATCCAGCGGCGGAACCATTTTTCAGAGTGCGGTTCACGAGCGATAAATTCGGCTTTTTCTTCCGGCGTAAATAAATAATTTCCACCATCAATCGGCTTGTTGCCGATGCCGATTTCCGGCACAACACAAATCGGGTGTTGGCGATTGACCAGCACAACATCTGGCGCGTCCACCAGATAGGGATTGATGTTGTTAACGGCAACTGCGTGTGCTTCGCGGCGTATGTCGTCGTATTCGTAGAGGATCTTTTTCTCTGCCTCAAACGCGCCGAAACCGATAATGACGCAATGCACTGCCGCTACCCCTCTAGCCTCGTTGCTCCAAGAAAAAGTGCGATGTGCGAAATGGATATGCAGCTGATATTTGTTGAGTAGCTCGCCCCACAAGATACCGACTTGCTCGCCTTGGGTGATGGAGTTGGTGGAGACGAAGGCCACTTTTGTAGGAGCACGCCCTGCGTGCGATTGTTGTTCTGTTTCGCGAGCAGGGCTCGCTCCTACAAATGCGGGTGTTATATAGCGCGCTGCTTTGATATACCAAGCGGCGACGAAGTCCAACAAACCACCACTCTTGATTCCTTCAAATACGATTTGCACGTCCTTGCGCTGCGCATCGTCCATAAATTTCGCGCCGATAAAAGGTGGATTGCCCATCACATAACTGCATCGCGCGGCGGGCAGTACGTCGTTCCATTCAGTCGTGAGGGCGTTGCCGTGCACGATATGTGGCGAGGTCTTGAGCGGGATGCGCGCGAAGTACATGCCGAACTCTTCCGAGACGCGCACGTTCATCTGGTGATCCATCAGCCATAGCGCGACTTGCGCGATCTGCGCGGGGAACTCTTCGATCTCGATGCCGAAGAATTGATCCACGTCCACGCTGATCTGTTGGTGGATGTCGAGGAAGCGCGAGCCGGGGCCGTCATGCACGGCACGCAGCACATCCAGTTCCAGCTTGCGCAATTCGCGGTAGGCGATGACCAGAAAATTTCCGCAGCCGCATGCGGGATCGAAGAAGGTTAGCGTGCGCAGCTTCTTGTGGAACTCGAACAATTTGTTCTTGTTGTTTTTGCTGCGCGCGAATTCTTCCCACAACGCGTCGAGGAATAGTGGCTGGATAAGTTTGAGGATGTTGGTTTCGCTGGTGTAGTGAGCGCCCAGATTGCGGCGGCGTGCAGTTCCTTCCTCGTCAATAACGCACTGGAACAACGCGCCGAAGATGGCGGGAGAAATACGGCCCCAATCAAGCGCGCAGCAGTCGAGCAGTAAAGCGCGCATTGCGCTGTCGCAAGCGGAAATGGGCAGCGTCTCTTCGAACAACTTGCCGTTCACATAGGGGAACGAGGTAAAGACTTCATCGAGGCCCTTCTGGCGCTTGCTTTCCGAGGTATTCAGTGTTTGAAACAGGAGTGATAATTTCGGCCCGAGGTCGGAGCCGTCTTCGTCGGTATTGTTTTCGATGAAGTCGCGGAATGAACCGCGCGGCTCAAAGAGCGTCGTGTCTTCGGCAAAGAGACAGAACAGCAGGCGCACCAGCATCACTTCAAGAACATGTCCCTCGTAGCCTGCCAGGCGCAGCCGGTCATGGAGCTTGCCCATGCGCTCTGCCGCCTTGATGTTGACCGGGTCCTGGGCCTCGATGCGCTGGGTCGTGTAACCGGCGATGAAACCGAAGAGCTTGATGTGTTTGTAGAGGTCTTTGAGCGGAAATTCTTCGCGAATGCCGGTTTCGAGATCGTACAGCCGGATGCGCGCAAAGTCGGAGACGACCACGTAATGGGGAAGATCGCGTTCAGCCATTCCCTC
>JAVHRA010000087.1:0-15954 GCA_036171395.1 Gallionella sp.
GAGCGATGCGATTTCTCGATTCAATTTTGCAAAAAATCTGCGTAATTTTTTACGCTATTTATCGCACTGCTAAAGCAGCTTCGAGTTACGCACCTCACTGCGTGATTAGCACACCCAATACCGCAGCGCAAACCGTCAAGATACCAAGCATCACATTGATGCCAACCAGGGTACGTATCTTGCCCAACAAGGCTCCCGCGTCCGGCCAGCGTTGCGCCTGCACGTGCACGCGCAACTTGCGGTAATAGGCAAAATACACATGCGCATAAATCGCCATCATCGCCACGCCCAAGGTCAGCATGATGTGCACGTATAGCGGGGTATGACCGCCGTACAGATGCATCATATAAAGACCGCTCAGTAGTATCAGTGCGATAGCAGCCCATACCCAGACGAAGAAACGCGAGAACACCGCCACCCACAGACGCAGGCGCAGCGGTGGTTCCAGCACTTCGACCGCGCTGGGACGCAACACCATATAGGCGAAGAACATGCCGCCCACCCACACAATGACAGACAAGATATGTAGTAGTTTGAACAAGATCATGGTCAGCCTTTCAGTACTTGTGTTGCATTCAATAAATCACGAACCGGTTTGAAACTGGTGCGATGCACGGGCGATACGCCGTGTAGGCGTAACGCGGCCAGATGCGCGGCGGTGGGATAGCCTTTGTGCAATGCGAATCCGTATTGAGGATACTGCCCGTGCAAATCAAGCATCAGTGCGTCGCGCGCGGTCTTGGCCAAGATAGATGCGGCTGAGATTGCTGCCACCTTGCTATCACCTTTAACGATGGCTTGACTGGGTATCCCCGTATCAGGGCAATACAGTCCGTCGACCAACACCTGCTGTGGCGCTATCTGTAGCGCCAACACTGCCCTGCGCATCGCCAGCAAGGTCGCCTGCAGAATGTTCAATTCGTCTATCTCTTGCACGCTGGCATAGGCCACCGCCCAAGCCAGTGCGCGCTCACGTATCAAGGGGGCGAGCAAGTCACGCTGTTTTTCGGAAAGTTTTTTGGAGTCGGCTAAGCCCGCGATAGGACGCGCCGGATCGAGTATCACCGCCGCTGCGCTGACCGGGCCGGCGAGCGGACCGCGACCCGCTTCATCCACACCGCAGCACAGCAATAAATCAGGCATGACTCAACATGGGCAAGATAGCGGCAACCGCTTGCTGCGCAGTGTCCTGACGCAAAGTGTGATGCATGTCCATGAAGATAGCCTCCAACTCGGCGGTCGCACCTTTGTCGTTAAGCAGATTAAGTAAGGCCTGCGCCAAGTTTTGCGGGGTCGCATCATGCTGTAGCAGTTCCGGCACCACGAAGCGCCCTGCCAATACATTAGGCAATCCGACATAGGGCAGATAGCCCTTGTTTTTCATCAACCACCAAGACACTTTGGAGACGCGATAGGTGATCACCATAGGCCGCTTGAGCAGTGCACATTCCAGCGTCGCGGTACCGGAGGCGACCAGCACCATGTCGGCAGCGATCATGGCGTCCTGCGCGTGACCAAACAACAGCGTGAACGGCAGTTGTTCGCCATCGAAATCGTACAACGCCTGCTCGAATATGCGACGCGTCTCACGACTCACCAACGGCACCAAGAAGCGCGCCTCCGGATGACTTTGCATGATGATTTTAGCCGTTGCGATATAGGTCTCGGCCAGACTGCGCACTTCGCTCTGGCGGCTGCCCGGCAACAGCGCAAACACTTTGGCGGCAAGAGGGATGCGCATGCTTTCACGCATCTCGTTGCGTTTGGGTTGTTCGGGCAACATGTCGGCGAGCGGATGACCAACGAAGGCTACGGGCACACCTGCCTCTTGGTATAGCTTTGGTTCATGCGGGAACAGACAGAGTATTTTAGAAACGGCACGTTTGATCTTGTTGATACGCTCGCCACGCCACGCCCAGATGGACGGACTCACGTAATGCACCGTCGCAATACCGTTTTGTTTGAGCACCAGTTCCAGATCAAGATTGAAATCCGGCGCGTCGATGCCGATGAAAAGATCAGGCTTGTTGGCGAGGAAGTGCGCACGCAACTTGTGGCGTATGCCGACGATCTCGCGATAGTGCCTGAGCACCTCAAAGTAGCCATTCACCGCGAGCTTTTCCATCGGGAACAGCACTTCCATACCTGCGGCTTTCATCTTGGGGCCGCCGATGCCGACGAAATGCAACTCAGGACGTTTTGACTTGAGTGCGCTGATCAGATGACTACCCAACAGATCACCCGATGCTTCACCCGCGACGATACCTACTACCAATTTTTCTTGTTGCATCAAACGACCTTAACGAACGATACCGCGTTGCGAACTCGCGAGGAATTCAAGCAACAGATTTAACTCAGGATGTGTAGCCAGTTGCGCTTGTATAGCCGCTTGTGCCTCGACAAAACTCAAGCCCGACTTGTAGATCGTCTTGTAAGCATTTTTAATGGCAGCGATCGCGGCAGCATCAAAGCCGCGACGGCGCAATCCTTCCGAATTGATACCGTGCGCCTCGACCGGATTACCGGCCACCGTGAAATAAGGCGGCACATCCTGCGTGATGCGCGACTGAAATCCAGTCATGGCATGCGCGCCAATACGCACAAATTGATGTACGCCGGACAAGCCGCCTATGATCACCCAGTCCTGCACATGCACATGCCCTGCCAGAGTCGCGCCGTTGGCCATGATGGTGTGGTTACCCACATGGCAATCGTGCGCGATATGCACATAGGCCATGATCCAATTGTCATTGCCCATACTGGTCAGACCACCATCCTGCACAGTGCCCAGATTGAAGGTACAGAACTCACGTATGGTGTTGTTATCGCCTATCTCCAAGCGCGTAGGTTCGCCCGCATACTTCTTGTCCTGCGGCACTTCGCCCAAAGAACAGAATTGGAAGATGTGATTATTTTTGCCGATATGGGTGTGGCCGTTGATCACCACGTGCGGCCCGATCACGCTACCCGCACCGATCTCAACATGTTCACCTATGATGGAATAGGGACCAACTTCAACATCGGCCGCAAGCTTGGCATTGGGGTGAACGATAGCGGTCTGATGGATCATGCTGCTCACTCCACCTCTTTGGAGGTGCACATCAGTTCTGCTTCAGCGACCAACTGACCATCCACTTCAGCAATTGCTTTGAACTTGAACAGGCCGCGCATGCTGCGCAGCAAGGTCACCTTGAAAATAATCTGATCCCCGGCAGTGACCGGCTTCTTGAAGCGCGCACCATCAATACCAGCGAAGTAATACACGGATTTCTTCTCGGGATCTGCCACCATAGATTTAAAAGACAACAGCGCGGCAACCTGCGCCATCGCTTCAATAATAAGGACACCGGGCATCACTGGATGATGCGGATAATGGCCGGGAAAAAACGGTTCGTTGATGGTGACGTTTTTCAGAGCCACGATCTGTTTGCCTGGCTCGATAGACAATACGCGATCCACCAACAGGAATGGAAAACGGTGCGGTAGGGTTGCGAGGATCTCGTGTATGTTCATTTGCGTGCTCATCATGCGTTCCCTTTTATTGATTTAAGTTCTTGTTCCAATGTTTTGACACGGCCTACCAGATCGTCCAGGTGACGTAGATGTACTGCATTCTTGCGCCATTCCTCAGTCTTGGAGAACGGGAAGATGGCCGCATACGAACCGGCTTCTCGTATCGATTTTCCTATCAGCGAGAACGATGCAATCTCAACGTTATCCGCAATTTGCAGATGCCCCAGAATGCCCGCGCTGCCGCCGATGCGGCAATACTTACCTATCGTGGCACTGCCTGCGATACCGACGCAACCCGCGATGGCGGTATGTGCGCCGACACGCACGTTGTGCGCGATCTGAATCTGGTTGTCCATCTTCACCCCGTCTTCGATGACGGTGTCGGCCAACGCGCCACGATCTATGGTGGTGTTAGCACCGATCTCTACATCATTGCCGATGACCACGCGCCCGATCTGGGGAATCTTGATCCAATGGTCGCCGTCCATCGCGATACCAAAACCATCCGCGCCGATCACCACACCAGAATGGGCAATCAGACGTTCGCCGATGACGCAGTCGTGATACACCACCACGCGCGGATACAGGCGCGAGTGCGCGCCGATCACGGCACGTTCGCCCACCGAGCAGCCCTCGCCGATCACCGCATACTCGCCAATCACCGCATTCGCACCGATCACCGCTGTCGCGGCAATGCTGGCGGTGGCGGCAATTTGCGCACTGGGGGCGACCACGGCACGCTCATGCACGCCCTGCTGCGCTGTCGGCAGAGGGTTGAGCAGCGCGGATACCTTAGCGAAGTAGGCGTAGGGGTTGTTAGAGATGATGCGTGGCCGTTCGGTCAGGTCGGCATCCGCTTCCGACAGGATTAATGCGCCCGCCTGAGAACTGGCTAGTTGCGCGCGATACTTGCTGTTGGTGAGGAAACTGATTTGATCGGAAGTCGCCGCATCTAAGGTGGAAATCTGTGTGACGGAGCGGCTGCCATCCCCCAACACCCTACCGCCTAATAGCGCGGCAATCTCATCTAGACTATAGGATCTCATCTGTGTTTCCGATTATTTCACTTCATTTTTATCTTTGCCGACTGCGCTAGCGGCGGGGTCATTGGCGAGGAAACTGATCACTTTGTCAGTGATGTCTATCTTGGGATTGCGATACACCGCCTCCTGCAAAATCAAGTCGTACTTATCCGTAGCAGCAATCTGCTGTATCGCCTTGTTGGCTTTATCCAACACCGCCGCCAACTCTTCATTCTTGCGCAGATTCAAGTCTTCACGGAACTCACGTTGCATACGTTGAATGTTCACATTGAGACCGGTCAGCTCACGTTCTTTGTTACGTCGATCGGCATCGGAAAGCTTGGGACTGTCCTTTTCCAATGCAGACTGTATGTCTTTAGCCTCTTTGATCAAGGATTTGATCTCGCCATCCCGCGCCGAAAACTCTTTTTCGATTTTCTTTTCCGCCTTGATGGCTGGCGCAGATTCCCTGAGCACGCGTTCCGTGTCCACCACCCCCACTCTAAAGTCAGCCGCATGCGCCAACCCGACAGCCATACCGATAGCGAACAACAGCGCCTGCAATTTTGCTCTCATTTTTGACTCCTTAAACGATTTGCCACTCATACCGCGCGATGCATACAGTTTAGAACATCGAACCCAGAGTGAATTGTAACTTCTGCAACCTATCCATAGGTTGCTTATTCAAGGCCATACCGTAGCTGAACTTCAATGGTCCCATCGGCGAAAGCCAAGTGAAGGCCACGCCCGCCGAGGTGCGCACGCCCATACTGCCGGGCAGATCAGTCGGCCCGTTGACTGCACCCGCATCGACGAAAGCACTGAGTCGCACAGAGCGCTCTTTGCTGCCGGGGAAAGGGCCAAACAGTTCCAGATTAGCAACCGCACGCTTAGTACCGCCTATAGATAAATTGCTGGTATCTCTAGGCCCTAAAGAGTTGGGGTCATAGCCGCGCACTGACCCTGGACCACCCGCATAAAAGTTTTTGAAGAAAGGCATCTGCTTACCCGCATAGCCCCCCCCCACCCCAGCCTGACCATTCGCCAACAATACCCAGTCTTCGTTCAGACCAAAATAGCGTTGATGGTCGTAGTTCAGCTTGTAATAGCGCATATCCAAAATAGGCAACGCGGTTTCCAGATAGAGGTGCTGCACCGTACCGGAGGTCGTGTAAATGGCACTGTCGCGGGTATCTCTACCCCAACCTATCGTCCCTAATACAGTGGTATTGGTATTACCGAAGGTATTCACATAATTTGTGAAACGTACCGGACTCAACGCGGTCAGCCCTATGCTGGATTTTTCTGCCGACAAGCCGTAACTCATGCTTTCATCTTCACCGATAGGCACACCGAAACGCACACCGCCACCACGAGTCGCTGAAGTATATTGGCTGACTGCGGTATTGACGGCATTGGTGTTACGGTCATAGATATCGAAACCGCGACTCACGCCATCATCCGTAAAATAAGGATTGGTATAGGACACCGAAACGTTACGGTTCACGCGACTGGTATTCATCGTGGTCGATAAACTGTTGCCGGTGCCAAACAGATTGGCTTGAGTGACCCCCCCAGTGAACACAATACCCTCGCCACTGTTGTAGCCCGCACCGATAGAAAAAGTACCGGTAGATTTTTCTTTGACGGAGACATTCACATCCATCTGATCGTTGCTACCCTGCACGGCAGGCGTCTCGATGTTAACCTCGGAGAAGAAACCCAATCGATCAGTACGCTGTTTAGATTTTTTGATCTTCTCAATATCGAACCAAGAACCTTCCACCTGACGGAACTCACGGCGTATCACCTCATCACGGGTCTTGGTATTACCCGACACCTCGATGTTGCGGATATAGACACGCGAACCGGGATCGATCACAAAGTTAAAGGAGACCTGATGCGTCACTTTATTGATATCGGGAACCGCGTTGACGTTGGCGAAGGCATAACCATCCATCCCCAGACGCTCGCCTATCTTCTTACTGGTCTCCGTCAGTGCTTTGCGTGAAAACACATCACCGGGTTTGATCTGCACCAACTTCTCGATCTCTGATTTAGCCACGAGCGTATTGCCCGACACGCCGACCGAAGACACAGTGTATTTGGCACCTTCGCTGATATTCAGCGTGATGTAGATGTCTTTTTTATCCGGCGTAATGGCGACCTGAGTCGACTCGATAGAAAATTCCAAGTAACCGTGATCGAGATAAAAAGAGCGCAACGTCTCCATATCGGCAGAAAGCTTGGGCTTGGAGTACTGATCGCTACTACCAAACCAACTCAGCCAGTCCGACTGACTGAGTTTCATCATGTCGCGCAGATCCTGCTCGGGGTAATCATGGTTACCTATGATATTGATCTGCTTGATCTTGGAGACCGAGCCTTCCACCACATTGAACACGATCGCAACACGATTGCGTTCCAGCTCGGTGACTTTGGTATCGACCTTAACCGAATACTTACCACGCGCCACATATTGGCGTTTCAAATCGTGCGCAGCCTTTTCCATGGCAGATTTATCAAAGATACGCGCCTCGGCCAGACCGGCATATTTCATATTGTCTTTGATCTGATCCTTGGGGAAATCCTTTACGCCATTGATCTCGATACTGGCAATGGAGGGCCGTTCCTGCACGACAACGATTAAATCGTTTCCCGCCACTTCCAAACGCACATCTTTGAAGAAGCCAGTGGCGAAGAGTGCATGTAGCGCCGCTTCAGCCTGCTTATCATTCATCACTTCACCGACTTTGACCGGCAGATAGCTGAACACCGTCCCCGCTTCAGTACGCTCTATGCCTTCGACCCGTATAGCTTGTATAGTGAATGGCTCGATAGCGAGTGCCTCATTCAATCCGTAAGACAATACAGAAATGAGCGAGAACCATCCCGCAAACAGTTTTTTGTTCATTGTTGTTTAACCAGGAATCAGACGATTGACGTCGTTATATAGCGCAAAAACCATCAGTGTACCCAGCACGGCGATACCGATCTTCTGACCGACCTCCCAAGCTTGCTCGGACACCGGACTACCTTTAATCAATTCGGCGACATAATACAGCAAGTGTCCCCCATCTAATAAAGGCACAGGCAGCAAATTCAACACCCCCAGACTGATGCTGACCAAAGCCAGGAAACCCAAATAAGCTACCAACCCCATGTGGGCGGACTGTCCGGCGAAGTCGGCGATCGTAAGGGGGCCACTCAGATTCTTCATCGACACCTGCCCTAGCACCATCTTGCCCAGCATCTTGAGACTGATGATGGAGGTATCCCAGGTCTTGCGCAGTGACTGCTGCAGCGCTGCGACAGGGCCATAGCTGACTTCGTTGAGCAACGCTTTCCATTCGGCCTCGTTCACTTTGGGGCCTGCACCAATCTTGCCTACGGTCACACCCGCCTCGACCACACTTCTGGGCGTAAGAGTAATGCTCAGCATCTGCTCACCGCGCTGAATTTCCAAATTCACCGGCCTGCCGGGATGTGAGCTAACCACGCCCACCAAATCTTCCCAATGCAGCACCGCCACACCATCGGCGCGTAACACCACGTCGCCCTCGCGCACGCCAGCGGCTTGCGCCACACCATCGGCAGTCATCTTGCCGATGACCGGCAACAATACTGGACGGAATAATTTCAATCCCACTTTATCGAGGAATTCTCCATCCAAATCTTTAGCACTGATAGCAGACAAATCCAGCTGGTGATAAAGCGTGATGCCACTGGCATTGATACCCTCGATGCCAATGGTGCTCTGCTGCAAAGCCTTATCTAACAAGCGCCAGCGCAGCTCCTGCCAACTGGGGATGGTCTCGCCATCTATGCTGACGATGGTCTCGCCAGTTTGCAGCTGGGCATATGCAGCCGGACTGGCGGGTGTAATCTCCCCCACGATAGGTTTAAGTCCAGGCACCCCAAGAACAAACACCATCCAGTACAAAACGATGGCGAGCAGAAAATTAGCAACTGGCCCCGCCACCACAATGGCCATACGTTGCAGCACCGGCTTGCGGTTGAAGGCCATGTCTAACTCTTCCGGCCTGACCTCACCTTCGCGCTCGTCCAGCATCTTGACGTAGCCGCCCAGCGGGATGGCCGACAGCGTCCACTCGGTATCACTGCCACGCAAGCGCTTGCTGTACAACACCTTGCCGAAGCCCAGCGAAAAACGCAGCACCTTAACGCCGCAACGACGCGCGACCCAATAGTGACCGTACTCATGGAACACCACGAGTAGGGCAATCGCGCCAACAAAAGCCAGTATCGTCATCATTTATGTATCACCCTAATAATGCGGTTGCCGCGACACGCGCCCGCGCATCCGCTTCCAGTACATCAGCGAGCTCATGGACTGCAGTGACCGGCAATTGGTTCAACACTTTGGATATGACTTTAGGAATGTCCAAGAAAGCAATGCGCTTGTCCAAGAAGGCCTCCACCGCCACCTCATTGGCTGCGTTCAACATCGCAGGTGCGGTACCCGCCTCCCGCAATGCGTCATAGGCTAGAGCCAGACAAGGGAAACGTTCAAAGTCAGGGGCGACGAAATCCATACGCGCGACCTTGAACAGATCCAGCGCACCCACCCCCGATGCGATGCGTTCTGGATAAGCTAGGCCATAGGCAATGGGAGTGCGCATATCGGGATTACCCAGCTGCGCCAACACCGAACCATCCACATATTCGACTAAGGAGTGAATCACGCTCTGCGGATGTACCACCACTTGGATATCATCCGCCTGAGCATTGAACAACCAGCGCGCTTCGATGACTTCCAGCCCCTTGTTCATCATGGTGGCGGAATCTACCGAAATCTTGCGCCCCATTACCCAATTGGGGTGGGCGCACGCCTGCTCGGGAGTAACGTGCTGCAACTCATTCAGCGGTGTGTTACGGAACGGCCCACCGGATGCGGTAAGCAAAATACGGCGCACCCCACTACCGTGCATATCACCGCTGTAGTTATGTGGCAGGGATTGAAAAATAGCGTTGTGTTCGCTATCTATAGGCAGCAATGCCGAGCCGCTGGCGCGCACCGCCTCCATAAACACATTGCCCGCCAACACTAGCGTTTCTTTATTGGCCAACAAGATTTTTTTGCCAGCGCGTGCCGCAGCCAAAGTGGGACGCAAACCAGCGGCGCCGACGATGGCCGCCATCACTGCATGCACCTCGCTGGCGATACAGACTTGCTCCAAGGCATCCACACCACTCAACACCTGCACGGCCAGCCCCGCCTCCTTGACCCGTGCACGCAGCTGTACGACAGCGGCATCATCCAGTAGTACGGCGAACTGAGGTTGGAACTGTACGCATTGCTGAAACAATAATTCCACCTGTTGGTAGGCGGTTAGCGCAAAGACCCGATATCGATCCGGGTGGCGTGCCACCACATCCAGCGTACTGGTACCTATACTGCCAGTTGAACCTAAAATGGTGATATTTTGCATGTATGAGTATCCGATGAAAGCGATGACAAGTAAGGCACTCGTCCGAGAACTGCTACGCGGTTAGCGCAGATGTTGCAGCAAGATCGCCAGTGCAGCGAGCGGCAAAGTTGAGGTCAACGCATCAATGCGATCCAGCAATCCACCATGACCGGGCAAGAGTGCACCACTATCCTTTACGCCAGCTTGGCGCTTGATGGCGGATTCGAATAAATCGCCAATAACCGCCAGTCCTACCCACCACCAAGCCGCCAGTAACAAAATAGGCAGCATGGCAGCATGATTCAAACTGTCATTCGTGCCCCAGACTAAAACGACATAACACGACACCCCCAACAAGGCGCCTATCACACCTTCCCACGTCTTACCCGGACTGATGCTAGGAGCCAGTTTGCGTTTGCCAAACTTACGCCCGGCAAAATAGGCGGTAATGTCGGCCACCCAGACTAGCCCCATGATAAACAACAGCAACCAAGGACTGATTGCGCGCAAATCTAGCATAGCCAAACCGGTCGGTATGATAACCGCCCAACCAACCGTGGCCATCAGCCAGGGACTTTGCACTTTCCATCCAGCGATCATCCAAGTTGGCACGACGATCAACCACAGTAGTGCAGAAATCCCGTAGAAAGGAAGATGCATGGTGACATTAGCTGCGTTCACATCACCCCAAAGCAAGGTAAACATAATGAGCAGTGTCAGCACCCAATAGATTTTGGCTGGCCAGTCATTCAGTTTGGCGAGCTTGCACCACTCGGTCGTCGCCTGCATCACCACTACCAGCACCAAGGCAGTCCAAGCTATGGTGGGCAATAAAAACAGTGCGGAGAGGAATAACACCAACAAGATGATCGCGGTGATCACACGGGATTTCAGCACACTATTCTCCTTTGCCCGACTGATTTTGCACTTGCTCGCTGGTACGTCCAAAACGACGTTCGCGATTCTGGTAGGAAGCGATGGCTTGCTCGAGTTCAGCGCGATCGAAAGCCGGCCACAGGGTGTCGGTGAAATACAGTTCGGTATAAGCCAGTTGCCACAACATGAAGTTGCTGATGCGCTGCTCGCCGCCGGTACGAATGAACAGGTCAGGCTCGGGAGCATCACTCATGGAAAGATAAGGTTGCAAATCATCTTCGCTAAAGCCTTGCGCCAATTCTGGGCGCGCTTGCAGCATGGCCTGAACGGCATGCATCACATCCCAACGACCGCCGTAGTTGGCGGCGATGGTAAGCGTAAGGCCGGTGTTATTGGCAGTGAGATGTTCGGCTTCCTCCATTGCAAGACGCAGCTTCTCGTCGAATTGGCTACGGTCACCGATGATTTTGAGAATGATGTTATTGCGATGCATCTTGCCCGCTTCAATCTCTAAGACCTTGATGAACAAGCCCATCAGGAAGGACACCTCGTCTGCGGGACGACGCCAGTTTTCACTGCTGAATGCGAACACTGTGAGATATTCGACGCCGAAATCACGGCAGGCTTTAACTGTTGCACGCAACGCTTCAACACCGCGCTTATGCCCCATCACACGCGGCATGAAGCGTTGCTTGGCCCAACGCCCGTTACCGTCCATGATCACCGCGATATGACGGGGAACAGCGGAGACTTCCGGGATGGTGCGAGTCGAACTCGGCAGCTTAGTCATTATTCCAAGTGTCGTTGGAATCAAACAGCCATCAGATCGGTTTCTTTTGCAGCCAATGCTTTATCAATCTCGACGACGAAGCGATCGGTGAGCTTTTGAATCTCATCCTGAGTGCGACGCTCCTCGTCCTCTGCGATTTCCTTCTTCTTGAGCGCTTCTTTTAGCGTGTTATTGGCATCGCGACGGATGTTACGCACTGCGATCTTGGTGTTCTCGCCTTCGGCCTTCACCACCTTGATCAGGTCGCGCCTGCGCTCTTCTGTAAGCATAGGCGTTGGGACGCGAATGATTTCGCCATTAGTGGAAGGATTCAGCCCCAGATCGGCATCGCGTATGGCTTTTTCGACCGGGCCTATCATGTGCTTTTCCCAAGGCTGAACGCCTATGGTGCGCGCGTCGATCAGGGTAACGTTCGCCACCTGCGTGAGCAAAGTGGGATTGCCGTAATAATCGACCATCACATGATCCAGAATCCCGGTATGCGCACGACCGGTGCGCACTTTACCCAAGTCCGCTTTCAAAGAATCGAGCGACTTGGTCATTTTTTGTTCAGTGGTCTTTTTGATGTCAGCAATCACGACTCATCTCCTGAAAACGCCTAGCGCGACAGCCAGCTGCTATCGCGCTAGACGATGAACATTAATCACAACGTACCAGCGTGCCTTCGCCTTCGCCGAATACCACCCGCTTGAGCGCGCCGGGCTTGAAGATACTAAATACGATAATCGGCAGCTTCTGATCGCGACACAGGGTCAACGCCGTCGCATCCATCACTTGCAAATTCTTGCTGATCGCCTCATCGAAGCTCAGGCTTTGATAACGTATCGCATGCGGGTCCTTCTTGGGATCCGCAGTATAAATACCATCCACCTTGGTGGCCTTGATGACCACTTCGGCCGACATCTCCACACCGCGCAATGCAGCGGCAGTGTCAGTAGTAAAGAACGGACTACCGATACCGGCGGCAAATATCACGACCTTGCCGTCTTCCAGATAGCGCAACGCTTTACCACGAATGAAAGGCTCGGCGACTTGTTCCAAGCTCAGGGCAGATTGCACACGGCAATCCAGACCTGCACGCTTCATAGCATCTTGCAATGCCATAGAGTTCATCACCGTCGCCAACATGCCCATGTAATCGGCAGTCGCCCTATCCATCCCCGCCGCAGCCGGAGCCACACCACGGAAGATATTGCCACCACCCACCACCATAGCCACTTGCACACCCATCGCTACGACTTCTGCAATCTCAGCGACGATACGCTCGACCACCACACGATTGATGCCATAACTATCATCGCCCATCAGGGCTTCCCCGCTCAGCTTGAGCAGTATCCGTTTATAGACAGGTGCGCTCATGATGATTACGCCTGCAATGCGGCAACTGCTTTAGCCACTTCTTCTGCGTAGTCTTCCACTTTTTTCTCAATACCTTCACCTACGGTGAACATTTGGAATGCCACAACAGTGGCGCTCTTGCTCTTCAGGAATTGTTCGATGGTTTGTTTGCCATCTTCAGCCTTGACGAACACTTGACCCAACAGTGTCACTTCCCTGAGGAATTTCTGCACCGTACCTTCGGCGATCTTTTCCAACATCGCTTCTGGCTTACCGGATTCTTTAGCTTTTTCGATCGCGATACGACGCTCGGTTTCGATATCAGCAGGATTCACACCAGATGCATCCACAGACTTAGGCTTGCTTGCTGCAATATGCATAGCGATATCACGACCCATAGCTTCATCGCCACCAGTGAAGCTCAACAACACACCGATCTTGCTACCATGCAAATAGCTCGCCAACTTACCTGTTGCAGTCTCATAACGTTCGAAACGGCGGATAGTCAGATTCTCACCTAACTTCATCAACAGCACTTTGCGCGCCTCATCCACAGAGCCCGAGCCATTGGCAATAGTCGCAGCCAACAGCGCATCCAAATCAGCAGGATTAGCCTTGACCACAGTCTCAGCAACTTGCTTAGCGAAAGCCACGAAGTCATCGTTTTTAGCCACAAAATCGGTCTCGCAGTTCACTTCAACAACCGCACCCAACTTGCCATCAACAGAGATGTACGCACCCACCACACCTTCAGCAGTAACACGACTGGAAGCCTTGCTAGCCTTAGCACCACTCTTGATGCGCATCTGCTCTTCAGCAACCTTCATATCGCCATTTGCTTCGACCAAAGCCTTCTTGCACTCCATCATGCCCAGACCGGTTAACTCACGCAATTCTTTGACCATGCTTGCCGTAATTTCTGCCATTTTTTACTCCATTAATTCTGATTGATACTTACAAAAAAAGGGGCTCGCGCCCCTTTTCGCGCTTAATTTAAATTTAAGCTGCTTGCTCTGCCACTTGTTCGACCAACTCGTTTAACGCCTGGGCACGACCTTCCAAGATCGCATCAGCGATAGCACGAGCGTACAAACGGATCGCCTGTGTAGAGTCATCATTACCAGGGATCACATAGTCGACGCCTAGCGGGGAATTATTGGTATCAACGATACCAATAACAGGGATACCCAGCTTCTTAGCCTCAACGATAGCGCCCTTTTGGTAGCCCACGTCGATAACAAACAGGGCTGCTGGCAGACCTTGCATATCCTTGATGCCACCCAAGCTGCGTTCCAGTTTTTCCAATTCGCGCTTCATCATCAGCGCTTCTTTCTTGGAGATCTTTTCGTTAGAACCTTCAGCCGTCAACTGCTCTAATTCACGCAGACGCTTGATTGATTGCTGCACGGTCTTGTGGTTAGTCAACATACCACCCAACCAGCGGTAGTTGACGAAAGGAGAATCAGAACGAACCGCTTCTTCTTGCAAGATGTCGCGCGCTTGACGCTTAGTTGCAACAAACAACACCGAACCTTTTTTGGCAGACAGCTTGCGCACGAAGTTTTCCGCTTCAGCGAACATTGTGACGGTCTTTTCCAAATTGATGATGTGAATCTTATTGCGATGACCGAAGATGAACGGAGCCATCTTAGGATTCCAGAAACGGGTTTGGTGACCAAAGTGCACACCGGCTTCCAACATTTGACGCATCGTTACTGCCATGACTACTCCTACTGTGT
Source organism: Gallionella sp. (assembly GCA_036171395.1). Taxonomy (GTDB): domain Bacteria; phylum Pseudomonadota; class Gammaproteobacteria; order Burkholderiales; family Gallionellaceae; genus Gallionella. The sequence continues at coordinate 14,711 of JAVHRA010000087.1, forward strand.
TAAGGGTTAAAAACTACCACTCGCTAGCTTGACTCTGATGAGCACCCCAACTGGTGCGAGCGGGAAATTTACATCGACCTATTCCGATGCGGCGCGCATTCTATCACCATGCACCGATATGCTCAACTGCCAGCCGCGTATCTTGTCAGCCGCGTATCCAGCCGCGTATCGATTTGCCAAAAAAAAGGCACGTCGCCGTGCCTTCAATATTTACGAGTGCTGTAGTGCGACTTTAATCGCGCTCTTCTCGATCACCGCGATCACCACGGTGGCCGCGATCTTCTCTGTCGCCCCTATCACCTCGATAGCCCCTATCGCCACCTTTACCGTGATCTTCGTGGTCGCGGCGCTCATAGCCATCACGATCTTGGTCGCGCTGACCGCGATATCCGCCCTGATCTGGCACCACGACCGCACCTGCCGCGCCACCATTGGAACGTTGCTGGCGACTCGCGCTGCCGCCCACTGCCGCACCGGTTGCACCGCCAATTGCACCGCCGATAATCGCACCTTGCTGACCGCCCCAGTCGTATCCAACCGCCGCACCAGTACCGCCGCCTACGGCACCGCCTACCGTACTACCCATTTGCGGGTCATTCACACATGCGCTGAGCAACAACACCGCTACCAAACTGATTTTTTTCACGTTACCACTCCTGCATTTAGTTATTCGAATGTGTGATTACAGATTAATCACGCTCACGATCACGGCCGCGATCATGGTCGCGGTGCTTATGTTCATGGTGACGCTCTTCATCATCATCACCACGACGACCCGACTGTCATTTAGTTATTCGAATGTGTGATTACAGATTAATCACGCTCACGATCACGGCCGCGATCATGGTCGCGGTGCTTATGTTCATGGTGACGCTCTTCATCATCATCACCACGACGACCCGACTGTACTGGCTGCGCATTCGAATTATTGCTGCTGCCAACTGCCGCACCAGCGGCCCCGCCTATAGCGCCCCCAACGATCGCGCCGTTACGACCGCCCATGTTGTGACCGATCGCTGCACCCGCGCCGCCACCCAACGCACCACCCAACACCGCACCCGCATCGACTGCATAGGCACTAGCACTGGCCGACAACAATACTAGGACTGCTAAGGTTTTTTTCATGATCGCTCCGAATATTTAAGAATTAAATGGTGTCGCAACCCGACACAGCGCATTAGTACGCGCCGTAGCAGTTTAGTTCCGATATCATCGACGAACAAGCCCCCGAAAAAGTCCCAGTT
>JAVHRA010000088.1:0-3295 GCA_036171395.1 Gallionella sp.
CGCGATACCAGCACGGCACTGAACATCGAAGTCAGGATGCCCAAGCACAACACCACGGCGAAACCCTTGATTGGGCCGGAGCCAAACAAGAACAGCGCAATACCCGCGATCAAGTTGGTGATGTTGGAGTCGACAATGGTGGCGAAAGCATTGTCGTAACCGGCATGAATAGCCGCTTGCGGACTAATGCCGTTACGCAACTCCTCGCGGATACGTTCATTGATCAGCACGTTCGAGTCAATCGCCATACCCAGCGTCAACGCGATACCGGCCATACCCGGCAAGGTCAGCGTGGCTTGCAGCATAGACAGCAATGCGACCAACAACAGCAAGTTGGCCGCCAGTGCAAACACCGAGATGGTGCCAAACATCAGATAGTAGGCCACCATAAACACCGCGATCATCATGAAACCGATCTTGGTCGAATTAAAGCCGCGCGTAATATTGTCTGCACCCAAGCTAGGACCGACGGTGCGCTCCTCCACAATCTCCATCGGTGCGGCCAAGGCACCAGCACGCAATAGCAAGGAGGTGTCCTGCGCTTCTTCCGTGGTCATACGGCCACTGATCTGCACACGACCGCCGCCGATCTCTTCTCGTATCACAGGTGCAGTGACGATCTCGCCCTTGCCTTTTTCAAACAGGATGATGGCCATGCGCTTGCCCACGTTCTCGCGCGTCGCTTCTTTGAATTTGCGCGCGCCCACGCCATCTAGATTCAGGTGCACAGCTGGTTCGTTGTCACGGTTGTCGAAGCCGGGTTGCGCGTCATTGATACGTTCACCGGTCAGCAACACTTGCTTCTTCACCAACAACGTGCGGCCTTCCCTGTCCTTGAACGCTTCAGTACCGAACGGCACGACACCACCTTCGCTGAACTGATGTTCATCATCCACCAGACGCACCTCCAGCGTCGCAGTGCGGCCCAAGATGTCCTTGGCACGCGCGGTATCCTGCACACCGGGCAATTGCACCACGATGCGATCCACACCTTGTTGCTGAATGACTGGCTCGGCCACGCCCAACTCGTTGACTCGATTACGCAAGGTCAGCAAGTTCTGCTGCACTGCAGATCCCTGAATACGGCGTTCCGCCACCACAGTGAGTTTGGCTAACAACAGATAGTCGCCGCCTTGCTCTTTGTCAGAGAGTGCGTAATCAGAGAAGCGCTGCTTCAACTCCGCCTCCCCCTTGCTGCGCGCATCCGCATCACGGAACTTGATCGTCAACATTTCGCTGTCGCGGCTCACACCGGAGTAAGCGATGTTCTGTTCGCGCAAAGCACTACGCATATCGCCGGTCGCCGCTTCTAGCGCCTTATCCAAGGCGGCCTTCATGTCCACCTGTAGCAAAAAATGCACCCCGCCACGCAAGTCCAAGCCCAGATACATAGGCAATGCATGCAGACTGGTCAGCCATTGCGGCGAACGCGACACCAGATTGAGTGCGACTACATAGTCCTCACCCAACTGTTTGATGATCACATCCTTAGCCTTGAGCTGGGTGTCAGTATCGGCGAAACGTGCTTTCACACTATTGCCTTCCAAACTGAGCATGTCTGGATTAAGCGACGCGGCCTTGAGCGCATCGGACACCTTAACGCGCAAAGCGTCATCCACTTTGATGCTGGCACGCACAGGGGACACTTGCACCGCAGGCGATTCACCGAAGAAGTTCGGCAGGGTATAGATCAGACCCGTCAGCAACACGATCAGGATCAGCAGATTTTTCCACAATGGATAACGGTTCATTACGACCTCGACAGATTCTTACTATGCATATCCGCCAAATGACAAACCGGGGAAACCCCGGTTTGTCATTTGGCGCAAGACGTATTACTTGATGGCGTTCAATGTGCCTTTAGGCAACACACTCAAAATAGCGATCTTCTGCACTTTGACTTCCATGTTTTCCGCCAGCTCTACGCTTGCGTACTCGTCGTAAACCTTGACCACACGACCAACCACGCCACCGCTGGTCACGACTTCATCGCCTTTTTGCAGCGCTTCCATCATCGCCTTGTGCTCTTTGGCGCGCTTCGATTGTGGGCGCAATACCAAGAAATAGAACACTGCAACCAGTGCGATCAAAGGCAGGTAATCCATTACACCACCCGCTGCGGCAGCATTAGCGCCTTCCGCGTAAGCATTACTGATAAACATCTTTATGATTCTCCAAGTTGAAAAAAGCCGCGCATTCTAACATGAAGCGCATTTCAATCTAATGACAAGCCTGCACGGCGCTGGTGGAAACGCGCCACAAAACCGGCGAAATCATCGGCCTCGATAGACGCGCGTATCTCACCCATCAACTGCTGGTAGTAGTGCAGGTTATGGATGGTGTTGAGGCGCGCGCTCAAAATCTCCTTCAACCGGAACAAGTGATGCAGATAAGAACGACTGAAGTTCTGGCAGGTATAGCAAGTGCATGCCTCATCCAAAGGACGGGTGTCCAGACGATATTGCGCATTCTTAATTTTGATATCGCCATGCCGGGTGAACAGCATGCCGTTGCGCGCATTGCGCGTGGGCATCACGCAATCGAACATATCGATACCCTGCGACACCGCCGCCACAATATCCTCAGGCGTGCCCACGCCCATCAGGTAGCGCGGCTTGTCCTGCGGCAATTGCGGCGCGGTGTATTTGAGGATGCGCAACATATCGTCTTTGGGCTCGCCTACCGACAATCCGCCGATGGCATAGCCGTCGAAACCGATGTCGGTGAGACCGCGCAACGATTCATCGCGCAACTCCTCATACATGCCGCCCTGCACAATGCCGAACAGTGCGTTGGGATTATCGCCGTGCGCGGCTTTGGAACGCCCTGCCCAACGCAAAGACAAGCGCATCGAATCAGCCGCCTCGCGCACCGTCGCCGGGTAAGGCGTGCATTCGTCGAAGATCATCACGATGTCGGAATTGAGCACACGCTGGATGCGCATCGATTCCTCCGGCGTAAGGAACAGCTTGTCGCCATTCACGGGAGAAGAAAACTTCACGCCCTCCTCGCTGATCTTGCGCAGCGCACCCAGACTAAATACTTGGAAACCACCGGAGTCGGTCAGAATAGGACCGTCCCAGCCCATGAACTTGTGCAATCCGCCGTGCGCCGCTATCACCTCAAGGCCGGGGCGCAGCCACAAGTGGAAGGTATTACCCAGCACGATATGCGCATCGATGTCGCGCAATTCCTGCGGCGACATGGCCTTGACCGTGCCGTAAGTCCCCACTGGCATAAAAGCCGGTGTCTGTACCGTGCCGTGCGCCAAGGTGAGTTGCCCGCGTCGCGCCAT
>JAVHRA010000089.1:0-3288 GCA_036171395.1 Gallionella sp.
AAGGTTACCCTCTTAAACTCGATACATTATTGTCTTGACGGAGGGGTCCACTATATAATGCCGCGCACGCGCCCCACAACCTGTTCGTGTCCGGCTTGTTTCTGATCGACCTGATGATGAGTCCCGCCGTGATTGTGCTCAAGCTGGGCATGCCGGGACTGCTGTTCACGCTATTCTGCTCGCTGGCCCTGATGGGCTACATCTATCTGCGCAGCCGCAACACCACCACGTGGTTCGTCGATGCGCACTGGCGTCTGTCTTGGTTGCGCTGCCGCATTCTGATGTTGGGTTACACGATTTCAGCAGTCTTGATTGGGTTAGCTTGGCTGGTCAGTCTGAGTGCACACGAAGCCAGCATGGCTCACATCATGTGGACGGCGATGACCCGTATCGCCCTAGTACCCACCCTGCTAATCGTGCTGCTCACTGCCATCATGGAAGCGAGTGCAATCGGCGTGGCGACCAAGGGCGAAGTACCGGATAAAATCATCGCCGCTTTTCCACCCCCGCCCGAGATGAAGTGCCGCGCAGAAGAGCTCAAAGAACTGAGCACCCAGCTCCCACCCCCCTGAGTTTCCCGTTCAGATCGGTTCCAGCTTGGCGTATTCCAGTGACAACCATTTACTGCCCGCACGCTTAAAGTTCACCTGCACACGCCCTTCGTTGCCGCTACCTTCAGTGTCGGTGACCATGCCCTCACCAAACTTTTGATGAAACACCTGCTGCCCCACATGCCATAACGCACCCGAGTCACGCTGTGCGCTGCTGGGCATGACGAACGGCGCAGGAGAGGCTTTGCCATAAGTCGCGCCGCCATACGCTGGGCCGGAATATGCGGGGCTAGCGAATGAAGGGGCACGCTGCACGAAGCGCGGCGACAACCACAACAACAGCGGCTCCGGCAGCTCGCGCATAAAGCTCGACACCATGCTGTAGTTGGTCTTGCCATGCAGCATGCGGCTCTGCGCGAAAGTCATATACAAACGCCGCCGCGCACGCGTGATCGCCACATACATCAAGCGCCGCTCCTCATCCACTTCGCCGTTATCGACACTGTTTTGGTGAGGGAACAAACCCTCCTCCAAGCCAGTGATAAACACCGTATGAAACTCCAAGCCCTTGGCGGAATGCACCGTCATCAGATGCAGCGCGTCATCCGCATCGCCTGCCTGATGCTCGCCCGACTCCAAGGTGGCGTGGGTCAAAAATGCGGTGAGGCTGTCGTCCTCGTTCTCATGCACGAATAAAGTCGCGGCATTGATCAGTTCGTTCAGATTCTCCAGACGCTCTTCCGCCTCGCGTTTTTTCGCGGGCGTCGCCAGTTCACTTTCGTAGTTCGCGCGCAGGCCGCTGTGATGTAGCACATGCTCCATGATCTCGGGGAGCGGTAACTCGCGCGTACCACTACGCAAAGACTCAATCAGCGCAACAAAAGCTGACACCTTGCCCCCCGCACGTGCGGCCGCGTCCCACAGCGTGGTGTTATTGATGCGCGCCGATTCCTGCAACTGCTCGATGCCGCGCGCGCCGATACCGCGCGTGGGAAAATTAATGATGCGCAGCAACGCGTTATCGTCGTCGGTGTTTTCCATCAGACGCAGATAAGCCAGCGCATGCTTGATCTCTTGGCGCTCGAAGAAACGCAGCCCACCGTACACGCGATACGAAAGCCCCGCCGACACCAGCGCATGTTCCAACACCCGCGACTGCGCATTGGAACGATACAACAGCGCCATCTCGGTAAGGTTCACGCCCTCGCGTTTGAGTTGCTGTATCTCCTCGACGATGAACTTGGCCTCTTCCACATCAGTGGGCGCTTCGTACACACGCAGCTGCTCGCCGCCCTGCTCCGCCGTCCACAGATTCTTGCCCAAGCGATTGCGGTTGTTGGCGATCAGCGCGTTAGCCGCGTCCAGGATATTGCCGTGCGAGCGGTAGTTCTGCTCGAGCTTGATGACGTTCTCGACATGGAAGTCGCGCAACAACTCTTGCATATTGCCCACGTTCGCGCCACGGAAAGCGTAGATGGATTGGTCATCGTCACCCACCGCGAACAGCGCATTGTTCTCACCCGCCAACAACTTCAACCAGCGATATTGCAGCGGGTTGGTGTCCTGAAACTCATCCACCAAGATGTGTTTGAAGCGCTCCTGATAATGCTCGCGCAGTTGCTGATTGCGCGACAAAAGATCGTAGCAACGCAGCAACAACTCGGAGAAATCCACCACGCCCTCGCGCTGGCATTGCGCATCATATTCGGCAAACACCTCGACCTTGCGTCGCGTGTAAGGGTCGTACGCCTCCACCTCGTGTGCGCGCAAGCCCTGCTCTTTGCTGCCGCTGATAAAGTTTTGCAACTCGCGCGGAATGAATTTCTCTGGGTCCACGTTCAACTGTTTCATCACGCGCTTGATCGCCGAGAGCTGATCGCCCGAGTCCAAGATCTGAAAGGTCTGCGGCAAGTTCGCTTCGCGGTGATGCGCGCGCAACATGCGGTTACACAAGCCGTGGAAAGTGCCTATCCACATGCCGCGCGTATTGATCGGCAACATCGCCGACAGCCGTGTCACCATCTCCTTGGCTGCCTTATTGGTAAAGGTCACCGCCAGCAAACCATGCGGACTCACCGCCCCGCTGCTAATGAGATGCGCGATGCGCGTGGTCAACACCCGCGTCTTACCGCTCCCCGCCCCAGCGAGGATGAGTGCGGAACGATGCGGCAAGGTGACGGCTTGAGATTGTTCGGGATTGAGACCGGCAAGTAGGGAAGGATTCATAGGGCGAATTATCCCACAGCTAAGCGGCGGCTAACGCGCTGAGGAACTGCCCTGATAGAGATAGCGTTGGAAACCGCTGAACAGATTGCGTATCTGCACAATGTCACCGCCCAAATCTGCGACGGCATCGGGGATAGAGTCATGATATTTGAGGCGCAACAGCTTGGTCAGCTTTTCCTGCGCCAACTCATCAACGCCTTCCTGTACGTAATGCGCAAGAACAAAATCTAAGAACACTTGCTGCTTATTGCTGAAGAGTTCATGTATTTCGTCATGAGCTGTAGCGGCGCGCGCTTCACGAGTGATGGGCTGCATAGCAAACGCCACATGCGCCAGCACGTCGAACAAGTCGCTATTCTCAGCATCGATGATCTTCTGCATCTCGCCTAACTGGTCTTTGCCGAAGCCTTTTTCCGCCAAGCCTTCCAGCAACTTCTTGCGCGTATCGGGCAAACTCCACAACGCACGCAACTCGTCCTCGTCTTTGAAAAATTCCGGCAACTGACCAAAC
>JAVHRA010000090.1:0-3246 GCA_036171395.1 Gallionella sp.
GGCGACCTGATCGCCACGTGCACCGTTGCCGTTACCTACGCTGCCTTGCAGTTTGGCATCCGCTTCAGGCACGACCTTGCTGTAACCGTTAGCGCTGACCACTGCATAGCCTTGCATACGCAACACTGAGGTCAACAACTGCATCGCTTGCGGCTTGCTGAGCGGTTTTTCTGATACTAGGTTGAGTGTGCCTTTTACGCGTGGGTCTATGATGAAAGTCACATTGGCATAATCGCCTATCGCTTTGATGACGGACTCGATGTCGGCGTTGACGAAATTGAAGTTGGCGGTGCTGGACGAGATCGCGGTATTGTCAGTGCTCTCCTCTGCGGAGGCTAGTGGCAGGCAAGCGCAAAGTGTCAACAACAGCAGGCTGGCGATTTGTACGGGTGATCTTTTCATTGGATTTCCAAAGCGATGATTTCTTTTCCCGCAATGTTGCGGCGTTGACCCAGCAGATTTAGTAGATTTGCTAAGCCTGGTTCTTGTCCGGCGGCGGCTTGAGCTGTTCCAGAAAATCTCAAACGACCATTGCTCAATGTACCTGAGCCATCCAACAGCATGGGACCTTTCACGGTCGTGAGTGTGAGTGCTGCTTGTTGTCCTTGCCAGACAAGGTTCAGATTATAAGCACCGAGCGGTTTGATCGGGGATAAGCGTGAGGCGATATCGAGTAACTGCAAGTCCATGCGACCAGTTAGTTGCGCTATCCCCTGCGTCAAAGTCAGTTGTAAGGGTTGCCATTCCAAACGCATCTGCCCAGTGGGGCGCAGGGTGTTGAGTGGTGCACCTAGACTGGTAAGGCGTTCTGCAGGTAAGTCGAGAGCAGATGGACTGATATGCAATTCGTGCCAATTGCCATTGATGTGTAAGGGGTGAGCGAGCGCACTGGTATTGCTTAATTCCAGTTCCACGTTACCCAACAGCAGCGTGGGGGAGAGTTGCCAAGCGAATCGCCCCGGTAGTAGCGGAGTGATCGCCGTGTTTGCGGCGGGTGCGCTGCCCAAGAACGCTGAACCGTTCCAGATTGTGCCTTGCGCATCCCCCAAGGTGATGCGTCCTTGGGTCTGCGTTTCTAGCAAGGGGATGAATAGTGTGATGGGCAAAAAGGCCACCGTGACGATGAGTGCACTCAACAGTCCGGCCAGTGACCAGAGTATCAGCCGTGGCACTTAAGGTTTCCCCGCCTGATGCAACGTGAGACTGGCGTCTATCATGTCGGCCTGTTCCAGCACAGTGAACTTGGCATCGAGCACATCGACGCGCAAGGTCTGCTTGAGTTCATCCAACAGTGCGAGGGTTTGCGCATAGGAAACTTTCTCCATGGTCAGCAGTGCGTTCTGTTCAGTGACATTCAGGCTCTTGGCTTTGAGGCCGTGCGTAACGAGCGCGCTCGCGAGCTTATCCGCACTCATGTTTGGAACCGCATTGCTGTGCTTGCTGTTGAGATCGGCAGCCTCATTTGCCACGGCCTGCAACTGGGCGACCTGCTGATGCAAAGTGGGTAACTCACGACTCAGGCGAGTGCGTGCGGTGATGGCCGGGGCAATTAACAGTAAGTAGTAGAGCGTGGCAAAGACGAAGCAGGCGCAAGCCAGCAGCAGCCTGCGTTCGCCTGCATCACGCATAGACCAAAAGCTTACAGCCATGTTGCGCAAAGCGCTCAACTGAGGTTTCACTTTTTGCTCCCGATTATCCAAGTGCGATCGGTATCAGGCGAGGTCTCTAGCGTGACACCATGTTGTGCAAGTGCGGTTTGGATTGCTACGCTGGACACCTTGTCTTTGAGTGTCACGTTGAGCTTGTGGTCGTGATATTCGATAGCCGTGATGCTGGTGGGCGCGGGTGTGCTTGACCACGCCGCACCTAGTTCTGCAACAAGACTGTTGAAGTCATCCGGTGAGCTGAGTCCTGCCTCGCGGCGAGTCGTTGCAATTTTTTGCTGCATCTGGAGCAGCGGATCTAGGATCACCGTTTCTTTCGGGTAAGCGGAAAGATAGATTTGCGTCATGCTGGTACGCAGATCGCGCGCCTCGCGGCTCAGGTGCCACCAATCTAGATTTATAGCCACAGTCTGCGTGAGTAGCAGCGCAGTCCCCAGTAGCAGAGGCCAGCGCCACGGACGCCAGTCCCAAGTGCTGTGTTGGGCAGCAAGGATGTCGGCAGCAAGGTTGAGTGACACCTCGTGCAGCGCTATAGGCATGCGCGTTAGGGGCAAAACTTTGATTTTGTTGTCGCCGCCGAATAGGGCGCAGTAATGTTCGTATTGCTCATCATTGACGTAAATAGTAATGGCTAGTTCGGCTATCAGAGCACGCAAGCTGGGCAACAGTTGCGTTGAATGATCCAGTAACAGCCCCATGCCCTCATGCTCATTCAGGCGCAGATTCAATAGCAATAGCTGTCCTTGTTCGCTTATCTGGGCGCTGACCTCATCCGCGTGATAGGGCAGAGACAACTGCTCGGGCAATACCCTGATGTGACGTGCGCCTAACTGGCGCAGAGTCTGCAACAGCGCTTCCAGCCAAGCGCGCTGTGTCACTGCCAGTGTGCGCAATGGGCCTTTTTCTGACGTACTACTGAACACACAATCAGACACATTGGTCAGCAGTTGTTCTTCCAGCAGATTAGGCAGTGCGGCTTGCAGCCTAGCCGGTGACAGGGGCGGGACGGGCATACGAAATAAGGTGACATCGACCGCCGCCAACCACACGATCACCCGCTGAGCCGTGGCGACGGCGGCGGCCAGCTCTTGCAGCGTCGCGCTGCCCTGCCGTTCCAAGTGCTCAGCTTTGCCAACCACACGATACGCACACCTACAGCCAGCCAACGCTGGCGCGTTAGAAAGAGTGGCACGGGCAGGAATGTGTAAGTGGAGTGTGCGCAAAATACTATGGTACGAAATTCGCTTATAGAAAAATCGTTAGAAGCATACCCGAAAAATTCTCGATGATTGCGTAAATTTAACGTCGCGGAAATTTTATACAACACATGCATGACCTAGGAATTTGCCTAGGTCATCTAGGAATTGCCTGATTACAATTTATGAATTTAACTTGGATAATCCTACGCGATTAGATTTTTTAATCGGGCCGCAATGGCAATCTTATAAACAGTAATGACGCTCAAGGAAAACAGACAATGATGAACAAGAATTTGGCAGGAATAGCTTTAACGCTGATTGCAAGCAGTGTACTGGTCGCGTGTGGCGGGGGGGGGGGGTAGCTCTCCTGCAACCCCAGCGGC
>JAVHRA010000091.1:0-3215 GCA_036171395.1 Gallionella sp.
GTGCATCTCCAATTGCGACAAGATCACGCCCGGCATGCTGATGGCAGCGATGCGTCTGAACATCCCCGTGGTGTTCGTCTCCGGCGGACCGATGGAAGCGGGCAAAGTGATCTGGGGCGGCAAAACCAAGGGGCTGGATCTGGTCGATGCGATGGTGTCCGCCGCTGACGGCAAATGCAGCGATGAGGAAGTGGAAGCCATCGAGCGTTCCGCTTGCCCGACTTGCGGCTCGTGCTCGGGCATGTTCACCGCCAACTCGATGAACTGCCTGACCGAGGCGCTGGGTCTGTCGCTGCCAGGCAACGGCTCGCTGGTCGCGACCCACGCCGAACGCAAACAATTATTTTTACGCGCCGGACGCACCATTGTTGAATTGTGCAAACGCTATTACGAACAAGATGACGCGACCGTGTTGCCGCGCAGCATCGCCAGCTTCAAAGCGTTCGAGAATGCCATGACGCTGGACATCGCGATGGGCGGCTCGACCAACACCGTACTGCATTTGCTGGCCATCGCCTATGAAGCGGGCGTGAACTTCACCATGAAGGATATGGATCGTCTGTCGCGCCACGTGCCAACCTTGTGTAAGGTCGCCCCATCGTCCGAGTACCATATGGAGGACGTGCACAGGGCCGGCGGTATACCGGCAATCTTGGGTGAATTGTTGCGCGCGAAACTGCTGCATGGCGAGGCACACACCGTGCATGGCGCAACGATGGCGGAAGTTTTACAGCAATGGGACATCACGCAAAATAAAGACGAGGCCGTGCAAAAATTCTTCCGCGCCGCACCCGGCGGCATCCCCACCACCATCGCCTTTTCGCAATCCATGCTCTATCCGAGTGTGGACGCGGATCGCAGCAACGGTTGCATACGCGACACGGCACATGCCTACAGTAAAGACGGTGGGCTGGCCGTGCTACATGGCAACATCGCGGTGGACGGCTGTATTGTCAAGACCGCCGGCGTAGATGAGAGCATTTTGAAGTTCACCGGTCGCGCGCGCGTGTTCGAGAGTCAAGATGATGCGGTCACCGCCATCCTCGCCGATCAGATTGTGGCAGGCGATGTAGTGGTGATCCGCTACGAAGGCCCCAAGGGCGGACCGGGCATGCAAGAAATGTTGTATCCGACTTCCTATCTAAAATCGAAAGGTATGGGCAAGGTGTGCGCGCTGCTCACCGATGGTCGCTTCTCGGGCGGCACCTCGGGCTTGAGTATCGGCCACGTCTCGCCTGAAGCGGCGCAGGGCGGCGCAATCGCGCTAGTACACGAAGGCGACACCATCCATATCGACATCCCCAATCGCGCCATCACGCTCGCCATCAGTGACAGCGAGATGGCCGCACGCCACAGCGCGATGTTGGCACGCGGCAAGAAAGCCTGGCAGCCCGTCAGCCGCGAGCGTCATGTCTCCGTGGCATTACGCGCTTATGCCGCGATGACCACCAGTGCCGATAAAGGTGCGGTGCGTGACGTGACGCAGATTGAACCTCGTTAATTCATATACAAAGGAATAGCAGATGAAAACAGCAACTCAGTTGAACCAACAATTCGGCATCGCCGGACAGCTCTCATTTCGCGATGACGCGAGCGGCCTAGTGGTCGCAGAATTCAACAACCAATCCGCCACGGCCTCGCTGTGCTTGCAAGGTGCGCACTTGATCAGCTGGCAGCCCAAGAGCCAAGCAAAACCGGTGGTGTGGGTATCCCGTGAGGCAAAGATGGCTGCCGGAAAATCCATACGTGGTGGCGCACCAGTGTGCTGGCCTTGGTTTGGCGCACACGCAACTGACGCAACTTTCCCCGGCCACGGCTATGCACGCACCGTGCCTTGGAACGTGATCGAATCCGGCACTGAACCGAGTGGCGCGACACGTTTGACCTTGCGCCTGCAAGAAAGCGACAAGACCCGTGCGCAATGGAACCACGACTGCAACCTCGACCTGACCGTCATCATCGGCGACACGTTGCGCATGGAAATGACCACCGAAAATACCGGCAAGAGCGAATTCACCATCGGTGAAGCCTTGCACACTTATTTGCAGATCAGCGACATCGGCACGGTGAGTGTGACCGGCTTGGACGGTTGCGATTACTGGGACAAAGTTGGCGGCTCGAATCTGCGCAAGCAAGCCGGTGCGATCACGTTCTCCGGCGAGACTGACCGCGTGTACATCGACACTGCCGCGACCTGCGTGATTGAAGACGACAAACTCAAACGTCGTATCTACATCAAGAAATCCGGCAGTCATTCCACCGTGGTGTGGACACCTTGGACCGAAAAAGCCAACAAGATGGGCGACATGGGCCAGTCCGATGGTTGGCGTGAAATGGTATGCGTGGAATCGGTCAATGCCATCGACAACGTCGTTAAGGTTGCCGCTGGAAGTAAACACACCATGATCGTTGAATACCGCGCCGAGTCCATCTAAGCCATCCCGCCACGCAACCCGATAGGAGAGCCACCATGTTTATGCGTCATTGGATACTGTTTTCAATACTGTCCGCTGTGTGCTGCACCGCCGCCGCTGCGGCAACACCCGCATCGGCAACAGAGGCAACAAAGCCGACCGCTAGCACCAAGAAAATCACACATAAACATAAACCGGTTTGCACGGGCAAACACAGCAAACCCTGCCCCTTACGCAAACCTGCTGCGACTACCAGCCAGACCAAATCAACTCAACACACCCCTGTCTTATCCGCCGTACCCGCCGCAGTACCTGCTGCTGTAGCGGCACCAATCGCAGCAGCTGCGGCAGTCACACCGCCTCCGGCACCTGCGCACAAAACAGTCGCGGCGTTGCCCGATGCTGACGCACGTGCCTTAGCACAACGAAGTGGTTGCTTCACCTGTCACGCGATTGATCGTCGCGTGGTCGGCCCGGCGTGGAAAGCAGTTGCAGACAAGTATCGCGGCGATGCTGGTGCAACGGCAAAACTCGTGAGCAAAGTCAAACAGGGCGGCAGCGGTGTATGGGGCAGTACCCCGATGCCCGCCAACTTTCCTCGTGTAAGTGAAACTGATATCCAGTCTTTGGTGAAATTCATCCTATCTTTGCAATAACCTGTCAACCCAATCGACGCTGGCCGCGTTAATCCGACTGCCAGCCTGGAACACCTCGTTTTCTAGGGCATTGAGCAGATGCACAGCAAGTATGGTTTTGCTGTACTAGTAATCAATCAAAATACACGGAGAGAATATGAAATCT
>JAVHRA010000092.1:0-12316 GCA_036171395.1 Gallionella sp.
GTTGCAAAAGCAGGGCATTGGATGATGTCGCCTGCCGTATCATTTGAACATCGAAACGCACCGCCGCTGCGGCCAACGCGCTACGCACTGCGCACTCATCCAGTGGCCCCCAAAGCTGGGGGAGTCGATAGCCCTTGCCGTGGATACGCTGCACGATGATGCCAGCGGCTTCTATCTCCAACAGATCGTTGAACACCGTAGCGCGTGAAACTTGCAGATGTTGCGCCAGTGCGACACCCGAATGGAAGTCGCCATCCGCCAGCTGCGTGAGGATGCGCCAAGCGCGCGGCCCTAGACTCACCGCTTGGACTCCGACTGTCCATCGAGATCGAGAAATTCAAGGATCTCCGCGCGCCTGGACAGCGCATCCTGGTAACCCAGCTCGATGAGCGCGTTACAAAACTTCTTTTCCGAAAGCAGGTAGCTGACCAAAGAGGTACCACTATGTTGGCGCACGCCGATCAGGCGCAGCAACAACCGTATGGTCCAAGGCAAATGCTTGGCATACTTGGCCGCGATTTTCTCTATTGACAGGCTGGGCGCGATAGAAAGCACATCAACATTTCTGAAGCGTAACTTGTCACGCGCTTCTTCAGGCATGGAGCTGACCAATCTGTTGATCTGTTGCACCCGCTCCAAATCTATCTCCATGCTATCGAGGAAGATGCTGTTCAAGGCATGACCCGCGATTTGCGCCAAGGAAGGATAACCGCCGATATGCTCGCGGCTGACCGTATCAAAATCATCTGCGTGACTCACACCTATCACCAAGATACGCGTGGCACCCAAGTGCAATGCCGAGCTGACCGGTGCGATCTGGCGCATGGAGCCGTCACCGAAATATTCACGGTTAACCAATACTGCGGGGAAAATGAATGGGATGGCCGACGAGGCCAGCAAATGTTCCAACTTGATCTTGGTTGGTACGCCAACACGACGCGTGCGCTTCCACGGCGGTATCTCTTTCACCCCCTGATAGAACGTCACCGATTGCCCCGAACCATAACCCGATGCGGTGACGCTGAGCGCGTACAACAAGCCCGCATCGATGCTGTCTTGAATCTTCTCGCAGGGCAGCACCTCATCAAGCAACTCCACTAGGGGAGAGTTATCCAGTAGCGAGATCTGCCTAGGCATGCGAAAACCCAAGCTGCCCATCAGCAATCCAGACAACCACAACACGCTATTGTTGAATACGCCGATAACATCGGTGCGATATACCTGATCGGCATGGAAGTTACGCCAGAGGTTGTGTAGGTACTGCACACCTTTACGGAAACTGCCTGCGTTCACCGCCAACGCGGTGGCGTTCAGTGCACCCGCCGATGTACCGCAAATGATAGGGAAGGGATTATGCGCGCGACGCGGCATAGATTCGGCAATCGCTTTGAGTACGCCCACCTGATACGCAGCACGTGCGCCGCCTCCAGTCAGGACCAAGCCCAAGCGATGTTTCATCCTCCCCTCCCTGCTTATATCTAGCGTATCGAGCTCAATGCGTCCTGCAAGGTCTCTTCACTCAACTGATTGAGCACTTCGGACAAACTATCTGCTGCATTCATTGCTTCACTGCCCATGCTTTCAGGATCACTGTGCGCGATAAATACTGCCGCCGCTCCCACTACCTTGAGCAGATTGGCGCGTTCCGCCATCAATATCTCGACTTGCTCACCCAACAACGCGATTTCATTTTTGTTCATGTTTCTCTTCCTAGTGTGTTTTTACGCCGGCGACTGCCAGCGCACTCATATTGACGATACGACGTACCGTCGCAGTGGTAGTCAGTATATGTGCGGACTTGTTCGCACCCAGCAAAATCGATCCTATGGTCACACCCTCACCGGCCGTCATCTTAAGCAGATTGTAGGCGATGTTGGCCGCATCCAGACTGGGCATGATGAGTAGATTGGCCGTACCTTTCAAACGCGAGCTGGGGAATATCTCATTGCGCAGCGTTTCTGACAGTGCCGCATCACCATGCATTTCGCCTTCCACCTCCAACTCGGGCGCGGCATGCTCCAGCAACTCGCGGGCACGGCTCATCTTGCGCGCCGACTCGTCCTCGTGACTGCCAAAGTTGGAGTGCGACAGCAGCGCCACCTTGGGCGTGAGACCAAAACGCCGCACCTCGGCCGCAGCCAGCATGGTCATCTCGGCCACTTGCTCGGCAGTGGGATCGTAGTTCACATGAGTATCGCAGATGAACAGCGTGTGTTTGGGCAATAACAGCACGTTCATCGCCGCATACACGCTGCTGCCGGGACTGTGGCCCAATACCTGATCGATATAGAGCAGATGCATCAAGGGCTGGAAGATGGTGCCGCACAACATCGCATCTGCCGCGCCCATGCGCACCAGCATCGCGGCGATCAGGGTGCTGCGTCTGCGCATCTCGCGCTTGGCCGTGTCCAGCGTCACGCCCTTGCGTTCCACCAGTTTGTGATACTCGGTGTAGTACTCACGGTAACGCGGGTCGCTATCTGGATTCACCAGTTCGAAATCCACCCCCGCGCGGATACGCAAGCCATGCTTGGCGATACGACTCTCAACCACTGCCGGCCTACCCACCAGGATCGGATAAGCCAGCCCCTCATCAACCACGGTCTGCACCGCATGCAGCACGCGGATGTCCTCGCCTTCCGCATACACCAAACGCTGCGGCGCTTTCTTGGCGGCATCAAACACCGGCTTCATCATCATATTCGATTGATAGACGAAGCCGGAAAGCTGCTCGCGATACACCGCCATATCGGCGATGGGACGCGCCGCCACGCCGCTGTCCATCGCCGCCTGCGCCACGGCAGGAGCAATGCGCATGATGAGACGCGGATCAAAGGGCTTGGGGATGAGATGCTCGGCACCGAAAGCGAGATTCTCATCGCCATACACGGACGCAACCTCGGCAGACTGCTCCGCTTCGGCCAGCTCAGCAATGGCATACACCGCCGCGCGCTTCATTGCCTCGTTGATGGTACGTGCGCCCACATCCAGCGCGCCACGGAAGATATACGGGAAGCACAAGGCGTTGTTCACCTGATTGGGATAATCGGAGCGCCCGGTCGCCAATATCGCATCGGGCCGCGCCGCCTTGGCATCCTCCGGCAATATCTCGGGATGCGGATTGGCCAGCGCAAAGATCAGCGGGCGCGCCGCCATGAGCTTGACCATCTCGGCTTTCAATACGCCACCCGCCGACAAGCCCAAAAACACATCTGCGTCCGCGATGACTTCACCCAAAGTGCGCGCTGAGGTTGCAATCGCATAGCGCACCTTGTTGTCATCCATCTCTTCTGTGCGGCCTTGATACACCACGCCTTTGATGTCGGTGACGACAATGTTCTCCATGCGCACGCCCAAGCCCACCAGCATATCCAGACAGGCCAACGCCGCCGCACCCGCCCCGGAAGCCACCAGTTTGATTTTGGCAATATCTTTGCCCACCACTTTGAGTCCGTTGAGCAGGGCCGCGCCGACGATGATTGAAGTGCCGTGCTGATCGTCATGAAACACTGGAATCTTCATGCGCTCGCGCAATTTGCGCTCAATGTAGAAACACTCTGGGGCTTTGATGTCTTCGAGATTGATACCGCCGAAGGTCGGTTCCAGCGAGGCGATGATGTCCACCAGCTTGTCGGGATCACGCTCGTCTATCTCCAGATCGAACACATCGATGCCGGCGAACTTCTTGAACAACACGCCCTTGCCTTCCATCACCGGCTTGGCTGCCAGCGGCCCTATCGCGCCGAGACCCAACACCGCCGTGCCGTTACTGATGACCGCCACCAGATTGCCACGTGCGGTAAGGTTACGTGCCTCGGCGGGATCGTCGACGATGGCTTCGCAGGCATAGGCCACGCCCGGCGAATAGGCCAGGGCAAGGTCGCGCTGAGTGATCATCGGTTTAGTGGCATTGACCGAAATCTTGCCAGCCGGTGCGAGTCGATGATATTGCATAGCCGCATCGCGCAATTGCTTATCCATGATAGTCGCCGATCAGTAGTGGAATTCCGCGCCGATTATAGCCCAGCGCTTGTAACCGTTTCTCAGCTAATCGGAACTTTAGCGGTGCGCTCTGCTAAAATGCGGCATCGCTTACCCCTGCCTGCTATGCAATCTCTTACTCTACCCGGTGGCGAACACGCAGTCCTGCTGTTGCACGGCTTGCAAAGCAGCCCTGCCGAACTACAACCGCTGGCAAAACGCCTCAACCAAGCGGGCTACACCGTACACGTACCGCACATCAAGGGATACGGCTTCATGCATGGCGACACGCCGCGCTCGGTCACGCACTGGCAAGACTGGCATGCCATCGCCACCGCCGAATTCCTCGCGCTGAAAAAGCAATACCAAAGCGTCGCTATGGGCGGCTTATGTATAGGCGCGGTGTTGTCGCTCAGCGTCGCGGCGGAGCAAGGCGATGACGTTGCTGCACTCACCCTGCTTGCCACCACCTTCTGGTACGACGGCTGGAGCATCCCTTGGTATCGCTTCATGCGTTATGTCGGCTACTACTCGCCGGTGCGCTACTACTACAGCTATCGTGAACGCGAACCATTCGGACTGAAGAACGAGCAGCTGCGCCGCTGGATCGCGCGCGAGATGAGTCACAAAGATTCTTCTATCGTCGGTGCCTCCAAACTCAACCTGCCCGCCATCCAGGAAGCCGAGCGCATGATAGCTGCGGTCAAACAACGCATCAGCCAAGTGACTGCACCAGCCATCGTCATCCATGCCGAAGAAGACGATGTCTCATCACCGCGCAATGCTCGTTTTGTACACGCCAACATAGGCTCCAAGGTGAAAGAGCTGGTGATCTTGCATAACAGCTACCACATGATTACCGTAGACAACGACAGAGAACAGGTGGCCAACGATACGGTGCGCTTTTTCGCGGCGGAGCACGCAGCGGAACAGCCTTAGTCGTAACATTACAATCTGTTACAATCCGCGCGAATTCAACATCCGGTATCACACCATGAGCACTTTAGAAATCATCCAAAACATGATGGTCAAGCAGTTCGATCTGAAACTTGAAGATCTGACACCCACGGCCAAGTTGCAAAGCTTAGGCATAGATTCATTGTCAGTTATCGAATTCATGTTCAATCTGGAAGACGAGCTCAAGATCAAGATCACCGAAGAACGCTTCGAGCTCAACACCGTGCAAGACATCGCCACGGCGGTCGATCAAATGATCGCCGCGCAACAAGGCAACGCCTAACACCGTGGCAAGACGCGTCGTCATCAGCGGACTCGGCGTCGTCTCGCCACTGGGCCATGACATCACCACTTTTTTCGCGCGACTGATGGCTGGCCAGTCCGGCATCAAACAGCTAAAACTCCCTTTCCTAGACCAACTCTCCACCCGCATCGGCGCACAGATCACCGACTTCGATCCATCCGCGCATTTCAGCAAGATGCAGCTCACCAGCATGGAGCGCTTCAGCCAATTTGCGTTGGTCGCTGCTGCTCAAGCTGTCGCCGATGCCCAATTAGAATTGAGCGAAACTGAACAGCCGCGTGCAGGCGTGTGCATTGGCTCATGTCTGGGGGGCGCGGGCTCACTGGAAGACGGCTACACCGAAGTGATGCAGCGCGACAAGCCGCGTGTCAAACCACTGTCCGTGCTGCTCAGCATGAACAACGCGGCGGCCTCGCACATCTCCATCAAATATGGCCTGCAAGGCCCCAACATCACCTACGCCACAGCCTGCTCCTCTTCTGCTATCGCCATCGGCGAAGCCTACCGCAAAATCAAGCACGGCTATTGCGATGTGATGCTGGCGGGCGGTGCGGAGGCCATGCTCACACTCGGCGCGATCAAAGCTTGGGAAGCGCTGCGCACTCTGGCAAGTGAGGATGAGCAAGACGCGGGCGCGTCATGCAAACCATTTGCCCAAGACCGCAGCGGCTTGGTGCTGGGAGAAGGTGCGGCGGTCTTGGTGCTGGAAGATGCGGAACGTGCGTTAAAACGCGGCGCAAAGATATACGCAGAATTGGTCGGCTACGATTGTTCATCGGATGCCAACCACATCACCAAACCGGATGCAGCCGGACAAAGCCGCACCATCGTCAAAGCCTTGCATGAGGCGGGCTTGCAGCCGCAGGACATCGGCTACATCAACGCGCACGGCACGGCGACCATGGCGGGCGACATACAAGAAACGCTGGCGATCAAGAACGTGTTCGGCGCGCATGCAAAAAATATTCCGGTCAGCTCCACCAAATCCATGCATGGCCACTTGATGGGCGCGACCGGCGCGGTGGAATTCATGGCCGCCGTGCTGGCACTCGAACACAACGCCATCCCGCCCACCATCAATCTGCACCACGCTGACCCCGAATGCGATTTGGACTATGTGCCCAACCAAGGGCGCATCGGTTTGAATCTCAACGCCGTGATGTCCAACTCCTTCGCCTTCGGCGGGAGTAACGCGGTGCTCATCGCAAAACGATTTCAGCCTGCTTGATGCTTGGCTGAGCGATTGACGCGCACCATCAACCGCAACTCAAATTTCTGTGCCACAATTCCCCATCGCAAACGACCAAACTGAGCGTTGAAATAGGGGAATGACTATGAATGCCATTGTTATTGAACATGTCGAACTCAATGAATTACCCGCCGCCTGGCGTGCGCGTTTATTGATTGCCCCAACCACGCGCGTCACGGTACGCATCGAGGAAGAGACTGCATCCCTGACGGCTACTGATAACCCCATGTTCGGCATGTGGCGTGATCGTGAAGAGCTGACAGATGTAAACGCGTATGTACGTCAATTGCGCGCACCACGCTACCCATCGGAAGGTTAGTCATGTTGATTGATACGGACGTGTTGATATGGATGACGCGCGGCCATGCAAATGCCGCCGCTCGCCTACAAGCAATCTCCCCGTGGCGCATCTCGGCTGTGACCTATATCGAATTAGCCCAAGGTTGCCGCGACAAACAGGAGCTTGTGCGAATAAAAAAAGGACTAGCCGTCAGCCACACCGAAATCCTGCCTATTAACTCCGCTATTTCTGACCGCGCCATACAGTTGATTGATGCTTATGCCTTGTCGCACAACTTGCAACTCGGTGACGCGCTGATTGCGGCAACCGCTCTCGAACACGGCATAACGGTACTGACCGCCAATGCAAAACATTTCAATGCGGTCGAGGGTTTGTCCGTGGAAGTGTTTGTGCCATAGCGCGACCGGCGCGGTGGAATTCATGGCCGCCGTGCTGGCACTCCAACACAATTCCATTCCCCCCACCATCAATATGCACCATCCCAATTCCGAGTGCGATCTCGACTACGTGCCGAATCAGGGCCGCACGGGACTGAATCTCAACGCCGTGATGTCCAACTCCTTCGCCTTCGGCGGCAGCAACGCGGTGCTGATCGCGAAACGCTACACCCGCTAAATTCATCGCGATATTCCTGCCCCCAGCAAGAGGCGAAGGTTAAAACGGGGGAAGCTTGGCAGACAGTTAATTTTTATTTCAAAGCAACTTTCCTGGTTGGATATTTACTCACCCAGCCAGAGACTGAAAAATAACTACTACTGGAACACCTCTGCATTTACAAGACTAACAACTGTGTCCTCACCCCCAGCAATCAGAACCGAACCATTGAGCAGTAGCGTTACGGTGTGATAACGCCTCGGTGTTGCCATACTGCCAGTAGGAGTGAAAACACCTGTGGTGGGGTCGTACAATTCAGCACTAGCAATAGCACCTAACCCAGAAACTAACAGCCCCCCTGTGACTAACACCTTACCGTTGGGCAGTAGCGTAGCCGTGTGAAGCATTCTCTGCGAGGTCATGCTACCAGTCGCTGTAAAAAGTCCTGTAGCGGGGTCATAAAGTTCTGCGCTTGCAAGAACAACACCTACGCCAACTCCGCCAGTGATTAAGACTTTGCCGTTAGGTAATAACGTGGCAGCGTGATAATACTTCATGGCAGTCAGCGGGCTACCGGTAACGGTAAACAACCCCGTAGCGGGGTCATACAACTCTGCGCTAGCAAGGATACCTCCGCCGCCAACAACCAGCACCTTACCGTTAGGCAGTAATGTAGCCGTGTGGTAATACCTGCCCGTTGTCATGTTACCTGTAGCTGTAAAATTTCCCGTTACGGGGTCATAAATCTCTGCACTGGACAATCCTCCTACAGCCAGTCCACCAGTGAGCAACACCTTACCATTGGACAGAAGAGTAGCTGTATGAAACATCCTTCATGCCATCATGTTTGCTGTAGCAGTAAAACTGCCTACATGAGTGGTCAGTGCTGCCACGCTAGAGGTTATGCCACCGCTGCTTGCGCTTATGTTGGTAGTACCAGCAGTCAGCGCGGTCGCCAACCCCGTCCCATTGATACTCGCTACTGGCGTGTTACCTGATGTCCAAGTCAGCGCGCCTAACGTCGCAGCCGTTCCGTCCGTCAATGTGCCACTTGCTGAAAATTGCTGCGTGGTTCCAACATATGCGTTAGCGGATAAAGGCGTGATGGAAAGTGATGCCAATGCCGGAGCGGTAACGGTCAAGGTGGTATTGGCGGTAACGCCATTCAGTGATGCGGTAATGGTAGAGCTGCCTTGTGCCAAGCTGGATGCTATGCCGCTGGTGTTCATCGTGCTGACAGCAGTGTTACTAGGAGTCCAAATCACAGCCCCAGAAACATTACCTGTCGTCCCATCCGAATACGTGCCTGTGGCCGTGAACGTAACCGACTTGCCTTTTGGTGTAGAGGGTGCGAGAGGGCTAATGCTGATTCCCGTTAACACTGCCGCAGTGACCGACAGACTGGCAACGGGTGAGGTGATTCCATTTGCCGATGCGGCAATAGTAGTACTGCCGACCGCGACACCTGTGGCGACACCCGTGATGCTATTGATCGTTGCAACAGCGGTGTTGCCGGATGTCCATATCACTTGGTTGGTAACATTAGCAGTCGTGCTATCAGAGTAAGTACCCGTGGCTGTGAAGTTGGAGATTAACCCTGCCCCTACAGAAGCTGATGCCGGATTGATAGCAATCACCGTAATCACCGCTGCGGTGACCGTCAAGTTGACAGCGGGTGAGCTGATGCCATTAAGTGATGCGGCAATCGTGGTGTTACCCACCGCAACACCCGTAGCGATAGCTGTGGCACTGTTGATTGTGGCGACTGCTGTGTTACCAGACACCCACAGCACTTGGCTGGTGATGTCGGCGGTGGTGGCATCCGAATACATGCCGGTTGCCGTGAAATGCGTATTCAGTCCTTTGGCAACAGTCGCCGTCGCGGGTGTGAGCGCAATGCTGGTGAGTGTTTTGGCTGCTGGTGCTGGAGGAGGCGGTGTACCGCCACCACTCCCGCCGCCGCCACATGCGGACAGCAACATTGAAAACAGAAACAGCGCGAAGTAACTAATTTTCGAGTGATTGATACGCATCATATTTTCATCCCTGATAGGTGGGTTTGTCTTAGTTGGACAACAAGGGGCGGTGGGTTGGAGCTTTTCAGTCGGCGATGCAAAGCGTCGTGTTATGTCTATCTGCTATCGTTTACGCAATAGCCGTTGCCGCGTTACAGCTATATAACTGTAAGCAATACAATCCTTCGCACTATGGAAGAACGTATCAAAGCGGCGCGCAAAGTACTGGGATGGAGCCAAGCGGATTTGGCGCGGCGCATGTTCGTCACGCAACCTTCGGTGGCTGACTGGGAATCAGGGCGCAAAGCCCCTCATACAAAAAATTTGACGCGACTGGCCGTGCTGTTGGGAGTCAGTTTTGAATGGCTCACCACCGGACGTGGCGAGATGCACGCGTCAACCACACCCGACACCCCAGAGTCGCCCCCCAATGATTGGATGCTGCCGGAAGAACACCGTTTGTTAAGCACCTACTCCCGCCTCAAACCCAAACAGCGAACTGCCTTGCTGGGGTTTCTTGAATCCTTGGATTAACTCAAAGCCTCGCATACTTTCGGTGTGCTACACGACCAGCAAATATTCGGTAGGCACTGTTTGAGCACGCGGTCGCGTAGCGAGTTGCGCAGCTGCCCGTCTACCATCGGCGTTTTTGCTTTTGAATCATTGTAAATATTCTCCCTTCGACAAGCTCAGGGCGAACGGACGATTGTAAATTCGCGAGCAAGCTCCTCCTTAATCAACCAACTTCAACACCCTCAATGTCCGCTCGCGTACTTCATGTAGCAAGGGCACATTCTCATCCAGTGACTCGCCATACGAGGGAATCATCTGTTTGAGTTTCGCCTGCCACTCGGGGCTGGCCACGCGCTCAGGGAAGCAACGCTCCAACACTTCTATCATGGCCTGCACCGAAGTGGATGCACCGGGTGACGCGCCCAACAACGTCGCCAGGCTGCCATCCTGAGCGGTGACGATCTCGGTACCGAATTCCAGTTTGCCGCCTTTGCTGTCGCATTGCTTGATGATCTGCACACGCTGCCCGGCTGAGGCCAGCACCCAGTCTTCCTCGCGCGCCTCGGGATAAAAGTTGCGCAAGGCATCGACACGATTCTTGTGTGTGCTAAACGCTTCTGCAATCAGATAGCGCATCAGGTCGATGTTATCCATCGCCACTGCCATCATGGGCTTGAGGTTGCCGGTCTTGAGCGAGGCGAGGATGTCGAACATCGAGCCTTCCTTGAGAAACTTGCCGGTGATACTGGCGAAGGGACCGAACAGCATGGCCGGCTCGCCATCTATGATGCGCGCGTCCAGATGGGGTACCGACATGGGCGGCGCACCCACCGGTGCTTTGCCATACACCTTGGTCTGGTGACGTTTCACGACTTCGGGATTCTTGCAGATCAGCCATTGGCCGCTGACTGGGAAGCCGCCATAACCTTGCGCTTCCGGCAATTTGGATTTTTGCAACAATGGCAATGCGCCGCCGCCCGCGCCTAGGAAGACAAAGCCGGCGTTGACGCTATGGATTTTGTCGTCATGATGGTCTTGCACGCGTACACGCCAACGACCGTTGGGCAGTTGCTTCATGGCAACGATGCTATGACTCAGACGCAGCTCGAAGCCTTGATGCTTCTTCAGCGACTTAACCAAGCTGCGCGTGAGATGTCCGAAGTCCACATCGGTGCCGTGCTTCACTTGCGTGGCGGCGACCTTTTGCGCCGGGTCGCGGCTCTCCATCACCAGCGGCATCCACGCACGCAACACGGCGGGGTCTTCGCTGTACTCCATCTCTTCGAACAGATGATGCTCGCTCAACTGTTGATAACGCTGACGCAGATAAGCTACGTCCTCCTCCCCCCATACCAGACTCTGATGGAAGATGGGATTAATGAAGTTACTGGATTCGGGCAACTCGTGCTGTTCGACCAGATAGGACCAGAGCTGCAAGGAGGTCTCAAATGCGGCGTTGATCTGCAAAGCGCGTTCGATGGCGACCGTACCGTCGGGGCGTTGTGGCGTGTAGTTCAACTCGCAGTATCCGGCGTGACCGGTACCCGCGTTGTTCAAGCCATGCGAACTCTCGTGTGCAACTTTGCTCAGGCGCTCCACCATCAAGATACGCAGCGAGGGATCCAGATGGATCAGTAGCGTGCCCAGCGTAGCGCTCATTACCCCCGCACCAACCAATAGCACATCGACCTTATTCTTCTTCATTTCGAGTTTCCTTAACACGCCCAATGGCGTTGATTTTACTAGTTACGCAAGCCCGCAAGCATCTTTTCCAGACGCTTCACCGAGACGATGATCGGGGTCTTCAATTCTTGCGCGAACAAGGACACGCGCAGCTCCTGCAACAACCAAGCGAACTCTTCTACCCGTGCATCTCCAGTGTGCGCCATACGCAACTTCTGCAAGGCTTGCAGCAGGGGCTGTATCTGGCTCACACATTGCGCATCACGTGCCGGATTACTGCGCAATTTCTCGATGCGCAGATTGATCGCTTTAAGATAGCGCGGCACATGTTGCAGTCGCTCGTAAGGCGTGTTGAGAATGAAGCGCTTGTGCACCAGCCATTCGAGCTGGCTGCGCACATCCTGCGCCACTGCGGCCTGTACTTTGAGTTGCGGCAGACTCTTTTGCAGCGCGTGATATTCGCTAAGGATGCCGGCAGCCAGACGCGCGATCTCCTGCGCGATGAGCAACAAGCGGTTCTTCGCGTCCTTGCCGCGCGCCAAAAACTGCGACTCATTTGTGGGCCAAGGATCGTTCAAACAACAGCGTTCGAAAGTCATCGCAATAATCTGCTGTTGCAACTCCTGCGGCGTGCCCAGCGACATAAACAACATACCGAGCTTCTGCGCATCCGGCAGGTTCTTCTCCATGTATTTAACCTGCTCCTTGAGCAGCAACAT
>JAVHRA010000092.1:12416-15247 GCA_036171395.1 Gallionella sp.
AAGGCATCCAGCGGCGTATCGAGCTGCTTCTGCTCGCGTATATAACGCGCCAACGCTTGCAGCAAGGGTGTAGCCGAAGGTTGCACCGCGCGGCAAAAACCGGCAGCGAATTCCGGCACGGGCACCAGATTGCGCCGGATTTTTTGCGGCAGGGTCTTGATGAGTTGCGCCACCTTCTCCGCCAGGATGCCAGGTATCAACCACTCGCAGCGCGGCGCGGCGACCTGATTGATGAGTGCCAGCGGCACGGTGAGGGTGATGCCATCATCGTTCTTGCCCGGCGAGAAGTTGTAGCTCAACGCGAAGCTGACGTTGTCTATCTTGAGTTGCGGCGGAAACTGGTCGGTGGTGATGCCAGCCGCCTCGTGCCGCATCAAATCGTCTTTCTTCAGGTACAGCAACTTGGCATCATTGCGCTCAGCCTCTTTACGCCAATGCTCAAAACTCGCACCGTTGTGTATGTCAGCTGCGACCCGTGCATCGTAGAAAGCAAAGATCAACTCGTCGTCCACCAGCACATCAGGGCGGCGCGCCTTGTGTTCCAAGGCTTCGATATCGGCAATCAGTTTTTGATTGTGCGCAAAGAACGGCGCGCGCGTGTCGAACTCGCCACCCACCAATGCTTGTCGAATAAATACCTCACGCGATTCCGCGACATTCATCGGCCCGTAATGCACGCGCTTCTTGGCGTTGAGCAGCAAACCATGCAAGGTACTACGTTCATAGGCCGTAACTTGCGCGGCCTTCTTCTCCCAATGCGGATCAAAGTAGTGGCGTTTGATCAGATGTGCGCCCACCTCTTCCAGCCATTCCGGCTCGATGCGTGCCAAAGTGCGTGCGTACAAACGGTGCGTCTCCACCAACTCGCCCGCCATCACCCACTTAGTGCCCTTCTTGGCCAACACCGAGTTCGACGCGATGATGAACTTGATGCCGCGCGCCCCCATATACTCATTGCCTTCCAGTCCTTTCATGCCGATGTTGCCGAGCAAGCCGCACAACAATGCCTTATGTATCTCGGCATAGCTGGCGGGCTGCTCGTTCTCTTTCATGCCCATCTCGGCGACTTGTCCGTGCAACTGCTGGTGCAGTTCGCGCCACTCGCGCAGACGCAGCGGTGAGAGAAAATTCTTGCGGCACTCTTCAGCCATCAAACGATTGGATTGTTTGTGCGCGAGCGCCTGTTCGTACCACGCCCAGATTTTGATGTACGCGAGAAAGTCCGAACGCTCATCGGCAAAGCATTTGTGCGCGGCATCCGCCGCTTCCTGCCGCTCCTGCGGACGGTCACGCGGGTCTTGCACCGATAACGCGCTAGCGATAATTAGAATCTCGCTCAGACAATGATATTGCCGCCCCGCCAGCAACAACCGTGCAATCTTGGGGTCGAGTGGCAGCTTGGCGAGTTCATGTCCGAGCGGAGTGAGTGAGCGCGCCTCGTCAATCGCGCCAAGTTCGGCTAGTAATTGGTAACCATCCGCGATCATGCGCGGCGTGGGCGGCTCGATGAACGGGAATTCGGCGATGTCGCCCAACGCCAGCGCGCTCATGCGCAGAATCACAGTAGCCAACGAGACACGAAATATCTCCGGATCGGTGAACTCGTCGCGCTGCAAGAAGTCAGCCTCTTCGTAGAGTCGCACACACACGCCGCTCATCACGCGGCCACAACGACCGGCGCGTTGATTGGCGGCGGCACGCGAGATCTTCTCGATATGCAACTGCTCAACTTTCTGGCGGATGCTGTAACGATTCACCCGCGCCAAGCCACAATCGATCACGTAACCGATGTTGGGCACAGTGAGAGAAGTCTCGGCCACGTTGGTCGCCAGCACCACGCGACGCTGCCCGCCGGTCTTGAACACTTTGTCCTGCTCCCCCGCCGATAGCCGTGAGTACAGCGGCAATATTTCCAGCGCACCATGACGCGAGTTCGGCACATTGTGTTTGCGCAGCACTTCCGCCGTATCGCGTATCTCGCGCTCACCAGGCAGGAACACCAGCACATCGCCGCGCAGACCACCGCCCGCCAACTCATCGAGCGCGGCGCTGATAGCTTGCGGCACATCCTGTGCCTCACCCTCGTCGCTGACTTGTAACGGACGGTAGCGCGTCTCGACCGCATAGCTGCGTCCCGACACTTCGATCACGTTGGCGTTGAAATGCTTGGCGAAGCGCTCCGCATCCAGTGTCGCAGAGGTGATGATGAGTTTGAGATCGGGGCGGCGCGGCAACAGTTGTTTGAGATAGCCGAGCAGGAAATCGATATTGAGCGAACGCTCGTGCGCCTCGTCGATGATGAGCGTGTCGTAGTTCTTCAGCAGCGGGTCGCGGTGTATCTCGGCCAGCAAGATACCGTCGGTCATCAGCTTGATGCTAGTGTCCGCGCCGACCTTGTCATTGAAGCGCACCTTGTAACCGACCGCGCCACCGAGCTCGGTTTTAAGCTCATGCGCAATACGCGTCGCCACCGTGCGCGCCGCGACGCGACGCGGCTGCGTGTGTCCTATGCAGCCCAGTACACCGCGCCCCAGTGTCAAACATATCTTGGGCAACTGCGTGGTCTTACCCGAGCCGGTCTCACCGCATACGATGACGACCTGATGTGCGCTGATGGCGCGCGCCAGCTCCTCGCGCTTACCGACGACCGGCAAGTCTGCGGGGAACTCGATAGCAGACAGACTTTCTAGCCTCGTCTTGCGCCGCTGCGCACTCGCTGACAACACTGCTACCACACGACCTCGCAAAAAAGAAAAGGCTCGCATCGCTGCAAGCCTTGAGTGTTGGTGGGTCCGGTCGGACTTGAACCGACGACCAAAGGATTATGAGTC
>JAVHRA010000093.1:0-3135 GCA_036171395.1 Gallionella sp.
CCAGTTCCTCGCCAACATCCGCGAGACCGATGCCATCGTCAACGTGGTGCGCTGCTTCGATGATGAGAACGTCATCCACGTCGCCAACAAAGTTGATCCGATTGCCGACATCGAAACCATCATCACTGAGCTCGCCTTGGCCGATATGGCCGTGGTGGAACGCACCTTGCATCGCGACACCAAGAAGGCACGCTCCGGCGATAAAGACGCGCTGAAGTTGGTGGCGATATTGGAAAAGCTGTTGCCGCATTTGAACGAAGGAAAGCCCGCGCGCACCTTGGGTATGAATGCGGAAGAGATCTTCCTGCTCAAGCCGCTGTGTTTGCTCACCATCAAGCCTGCGATGTATGTAGGCAACGTGATGGAAGACGGTTTTGAAAATAATCCTTATCTGGATCGCCTACGTGAGCACGCCGCCAAAGAAGGTGCGCCGGTGGTGGCGTTATGCGCCAAGATCGAAGCGGAATTGGCCGATTTGGATGACGCCGACAAGATGGAATTCCTCGCCGATCTGGGATTGGATGAACCTGGTTTGAACAAACTGATCCGCACTGGTTACGAGTTGCTGGGTCTGCAAACTTACTTCACCGCCGGCGTAAAAGAAGTGCGCGCCTGGACCATCCATAAAGGCGACACTGCACCGCAAGCAGCAGGCGTGATCCACACCGATTTCGAGCGCGGCTTCATTCGTGCGCAAACCATCTCCTACGCGGATTTCATCGCCTGCGGCGGCGAAGCGGGGGCCAAAGAGAAAGGCAAACTGCGTGTGGAAGGCAAAGAGTACGTGGTGCAAGACGGCGATGTTCTTAACTTCTTATTCAACGTCTAAGCCTTAAGTTAGCGATGAGAAATGCCCGTCTAGTACGGGCATTTTTTATTTGGGTAGCTCAATATTGCTTTTGCGATGCCTGGAAGCAGACGGTGGCGGTCGGAAGAAAATTACCCGCCCCATTAAGGTGTTAGTAAAAATTTCATAGTGCGCAGCTGTGCTGCTGTAATAGACACCAATCAACCTAGCGCATCATTCAGATTGTCGTTGAACTTGGCCAAACTCTCTGCGGCCTGCATCTCTTGCGGCATCGCATCACGTGAGGAGAACACTCCCATGATCTTATTGCCGTGAGCAACGATGGGCAGATGTCGGTAGCCACGCTCTATCATCATCAGCACCGCATCAGCCACCTTGGTGTCAGGCGTCACGCAATCTGGGTTGCGCGTCATGATGTCTGCCATGGTCGTCGTGGCGGGATTGGCGGCCTTGGCTAGCACTCGCACCATCAGATCGCGCTCGGTAACGATGCCCAACAAGGTGTTGCCATCGATAATCAGTACGCTGCCGCAGTTAGCGCCGGACATCACACAGGCGGCGTGATAGACGGTAGAGGAGGACGTCACGCTGAGCACGTGACGTTTAGAAATCGATTGGTAGACGGTGCGTTCGTTCATGATGCTCTCTCCTAAATTATGGGCTAGC
Source organism: Gallionella sp. (assembly GCA_036171395.1). Classification (GTDB taxonomy): domain Bacteria; phylum Pseudomonadota; class Gammaproteobacteria; order Burkholderiales; family Gallionellaceae; genus Gallionella. The sequence goes on from JAVHRA010000093.1 coordinate 1,475, forward strand.
GCAGTGCGGCGTTGATTTTGTCTAGCGCTTGTGCACCGGGACAAAGTTGTTCTACGCCTAAGCTGTTGAGTGGCTGTCCGCTGGTGTTAAGCGACGTATGCAGATCGGTAGGCAAGGCATCGACATAGAGTAGGCCCGTCACCACCTCGCCGCGTGCTGCATGAGCATGCATATAGCTCATCGCTGCGTAGCGGTCGGTGGGGTCATAGTCTTCGTGCAGCTTGCGCAGACGCAGCGTCGAGCCGTCATGCTGCTCCACATCGATGACGGTGCCGGGTGCATATTCGGCAGTGATCTCGTGCCCCGGCGTGTAAAAATCGATCACGCTCACGGCCTCGTTATTCTGGCGGATATGCTCATAGCTCTTGGTGCTGCCGCTGTGATTGTTGAAAGTGACACAAGGACTGATGACATCGATGAAAGCTGCGCCGCCGTGCGCTAGTGCGCCTTTGATCAGCGGTACCAGTTGTGCCTTATCGCCGGAGAAACTGCGCGCCACATAGGTCGCGCCGAGTTGCAGCGCGATGCCGACCAGGTCGATAGGATTGTCGGTGTTGATGGTGCCTTTCTTGCTCTTGGAGCCACGGTCGGCAGTGGCAGAGAACTGTCCCTTGGTTAGGCCGTACACGCCGTTGTTTTCGACAATGTAAGCCATGTTCACACCGCGCCGCATGGCGTTGGCGAACTGACCCAAGCCTATCGAAGCGGAGTCGCCGTCGCCCGATACACCTAGATAGAGTAAGTCACGATTCGCCAGATTCGCGCCGGTCAGCACCGAAGGCATACGGCCATGTACGGTGTTGAAACCGTGCGACGCGCCGAGGAAATAGGTAGGCGTTTTGGAGCTGCAACCGATGCCAGAGAGCTTGGCCACACGATGCGGTTCGATGTCCAATTCCCAGCACGCTTGAATGATGGCGGCGGAGATGGAGTCGTGACCGCAGCCCGCGCACAGCGTGGACACCGGGCCTTCGTAGTCGCGGCGCGTGTAGCCGACCTTGTTGGTCTGCAGGGTGGGATGGTGCAGTTTGGGTTTGGCGAGATAGGTCATACGGTCTCCCTCAAGACAGGCAGGCTGGCGCGGATCGCGGCAGCGATGAAGCGCGCAGTGATGGGCGTGCCGTCGTAGTGCAGCACTTTCACCAAGCGCGAAGAATCTACTTCTAGTTCATCGATAAGCAGGGTGCGCATTTGCGCGTCGCGGTTCTGCTCGACGACAAAGACGCGGTCATGCGCGGCGATGAAATCGCGCACGCTCTGCGGGAAGGGATAGGCTTGCAGACGCATACCATCAAGATAGATGCCTTCCGCTTCCAGTACGTCTAAGGCCTCGCGCATCGCCGGTGTAGTGGAGCCAAAATAGATCACACCTAAACGTGTTGCGAGTGCGGCGTTGCGTATTTTGGGCGGCGGCACCAGCGTGGCAGCGGTTTGGAATTTTTTGACCAGCCGCTCCATGTTGTAGATGTAGTCGGGGCCGCGTTCGGAGTAGCGCGCGTAAGAATCCTTGGTAGTGCCGCGCGTGAAGTACGCGCCCTTGCTGGGATGTGTGCCGGGCAGGGTGCGCCAAGGAATGCCGTCGTCATCCACATCTTTGTAACGACCAAAGTCCTTGCCCGCTTCCAACTCTTCAGCGGTCATCACCTTGCCGGTGTCGTACT
>JAVHRA010000094.1:0-15119 GCA_036171395.1 Gallionella sp.
GGAGCGAGCAACACTTTCATCAAACGCTCTTGGCTGAATTGTTGGGTACTCATGCGAACATCTCCTCGATTTGCGCTACAGCATTACGCGTAACGATCACGTTAGGGAAACGCACCAAACTAACAGGATCAGCCTGATTTGCTTCCAAGACCAACACATTGGCCAGATTACGGGAGGACAGATACAGATTTTCATCGACACTGTCAGTGATGATCAACAGACGACCCGCAACACCCAGACCCTTAATCTTCTCAGCCAACTGCTTAGTCTTAGGCGAATCAACAGTCAAACTGTCAACCACCGTCAAACGATTTTCGCTAACCAACTTGGAGAGAATTGCAGCAATACCCGCGCGATACATCTTACGATTGACTTTCTGCGTGTAATTTTCTTCACCTGTGTTAGGGAAAATCTTACCACCACCACGCCACAAAGGACTGGAGGACATACCCGAACGTGCACGACCCGTACCTTTTTGCGCAAATGGCTTTTTAGTGGTATGGCGAACTTCTTCACGATCCTTTTGCTTGCTGTTGCCAGCGCGCGCATTGGCCATATAAGCGGTAACCAGCTGATGCACCAGATCCTGATTGAATTCACGACCAAACAACTCGTCGGAAGCAGTCATGCTCGCAGTTGACTGACCCTTATCATTGATAACTTTAAGTTCCATTACACACCTGCCTTAACTGCGGGACGCACAACGATGCTGCTATTGATGCAGCCAGGAACGGCGCCTTTAACCAACAGCAATTGTCGAACGGCGTCGACACGCACGATTTGTAGATTTTGAACGGTACGCTGCACGTCACCCAGATGACCCGTCATACGCTTACCAGGGAACACGCGACCTGGATCCTGCGCCATACCGATAGAACCTGGAACGTTATGCGACTTGGAGTTACCGTGGGATGCACGACCAGATTTGAAGTGGTGACGCTTGATGGTACCAGCATAACCCTTACCCTTAGTCGTACCAGTCACATCGACCAGTTGACCAACTTGGAAAATCTCTACACTTACCGAACCACCCGCCTGCATGCCAGCCAATTGCTCAGCTGTAACAGTGAATTCTTTAAGTTGACTACCCGCCTCAACACCCGCCTTAGCGTAATGTCCAGCAGCAGCCTTGGTAACACGACTAGCACGGCGCACACCATGTGCAAGCTGCACAGCGGTATAGCCGTCTGTATCTACAGATTTGATCTGAGAGATACGATTATTGGACACTTCCAGCACAGTCACAGGCAACGAGGATCCGTCTTCTGTGAACACGCGGGTCATGCCAATCTTGCGACCGACAAGTCCTAAGCTCATTTTAATTTCCTTTTGTTAAGGGGCTAACTACAATTGGTTAGCCGATTATTGTTACTACAACTACGAAACTTACCAATTACTGCAACTTAATCTCAACATCCACACCAGCTGGCAAATCGAGCTTCATCAACGCATCAACAGTTTTGTCAGTAGGATCAATAATATCCATCAGACGCAAATGCGTGCGGATCTCGAACTGATCGCGCGAAGTCTTGTTCACGTGAGGTGAACGCAAAACGTCGAAACGCTCAATCTTAGTTGGCAAAGGAACAGGACCATTTACCACAGCACCGGTACGTTTAGCCGTATCGACGATCTGCGCAGCAGATTGATCGATCAAACGATAGTCAAACGCTTTCAGGCGTATGCGAATTTTTTGACTTTGCATAATTATCTCTTGCATATAAGCGGCATTACCGCTGGATTAAAGAACGAAATCGCGTGGTCTGACTTGTGGCCAGACCACGCGAGGGGGCGCATTGTAGCTTTACTCGATGATCTTTGCAACCACACCCGCACCGACGGTACGACCGCCTTCACGAATCGCAAAACGCAGACCTTCTTCCATCGCGATCGGGTTGATCAGCGCAACTGTGATGCTGACGTTGTCGCCCGGCATAACCATTTCGATACCTGCTGGCAATTCAACTGCGCCAGTCACGTCAGTTGTACGGAAGTAGAACTGTGGACGGTAACCTTGGAAGAATGGTGTATGACGACCGCCTTCATCTTTACCCAACACGTAGATCTCGGCCGTGAACTTGGTGTGAGGAGTGATTGAACCAGGCTTAGCCAGAACTTGACCACGCTCAACTTCTTCACGCTTGGTGCCGCGCAACAGTACGCCGACGTTGTCGCCAGCCATACCTTGGTCGAGCAGTTTGCGGAACATTTCCACGCCAGTGCAGGTTGTCTTCAGGGTTGGCTTGATACCAACGATTTCGATTTCTTCGCCGACTTTGATGACGCCGCGCTCGATACGACCTGTAACAACAGTACCGCGACCAGAGATGGAGAATACGTCTTCCACTGGCATCAGGAATGCGCCGTCGATTGCGCGTTCTGGTGTAGGGATGTAGGTATCCAATGCTTCTGCCAAACGGAAGATCGCTGGTTCGCCGATTTCGGACTGATCGCCTTTGACTGCCAACATCGCAGAACCTTTGATGATAGGCACGTCGTCGCCAGGGAAGTCGTACTTGGAAAGCAATTCGCGCACTTCCATTTCAACCAGTTCCAGCAATTCTTCGTCGTCAACCATGTCGCACTTGTTCAGGAACACGACGATGTAGGGAACGCCAACTTGACGAGCCAACAGGATGTGTTCACGCGTTTGAGGCATAGGGCCGTCAGCTGCCGAGCAAACCAAGATCGCGCCGTCCATCTGCGCAGCACCTGTGATCATGTTCTTTACATAGTCGGCGTGACCCGGGCAGTCAACGTGGGCGTAGTGACGTGTCGCTGTTTCGTACTCAACGTGAGCGGTATTGATAGTAATACCGCGTGCTTTTTCTTCTGGCGCCGCGTCAATTTGATCGTAAGCCTTAGCTTCACCACCAAATTTTTTCGACAATACCATAGTGATCGCTGCAGTCAGCGTGGTCTTACCGTGATCCACGTGGCCAATCGTGCCTACGTTTACGTGCGGTTTCGTACGTTCAAATTTACTCTTTGCCATGATTATCGCCCTCTAATCTAAAATTATTTCTTGTTCATGATTGCTTCAGCGACGTTTCTTGGCGCTTCAGCATAATGTTTGAATTCCATCGTGTATGTCGCACGACCCTGAGTTGCCGAACGCAACGAAGTCGAGTAACCGAACATCTCAGCCAAAGGCACTTCAGCCTTGATGGATTTACCGCCACCCATCATGTCATCCATACCCTGAACCATACCGCGACGTGAAGACAAATCGCCCATCACAGTACCGGCATAATCTTCAGGAGTCTCAACTTCCACAGACATCATAGGCTCAAGCAAGACCGGATCAGCTTTACGCATACCATCCTTGAAGCCCATCGAAGCGGCCATCTTGAAGGCGTTTTCGTTAGAGTCAACTTCATGGTAAGAACCGTCGAACAAGGTGACTTTTACATCGACCACGGGGAAGCCAGCCAACACGCCGTTAGGCAATGTCTCACGCAAACCCTTTTCAACCGCAGGAATAAATTCGCGAGGAACCGAACCACCCTTGATTGCATCAACGAATTCAAAACCCTTACCTGCTTCGTTAGGCTCCATCTTCAGCATAACGCGACCAAACTGACCTTTACCACCAGACTGCTTGACGAACTTACCTTCGACTTCGACCATCTTGCGAATGGCTTCGCGATACGCCACTTGAGGCGCACCAACGTTTGCTTCCACGCCAAATTCGCGCTTCATACGATCAACCAGAATCTCTAGATGCAACTCACCCATACCAGACATGATGGTCTGACCCGACTCTTCATCGGTACGTACACGGAAAGAAGGATCTTCAGCCGCCAGTCGACCCAGCGCCAAACCCATCTTCTCTTGATCAGCCTTGGTCTTAGGTTCTACCGCAACGTGAATAACAGGCTCAGGGAATATCATGCGCTCCAAAATGATGGGCTTATCCACATCACACAGAGAGTCACCCGTAGTAACGTCTTTCAGGCCGATACAAGCGGCAATATCGCCAGCCAGAATCTCATCCACTTCTTCACGATTATTAGCATGCATCTGCACAATACGGCCGATACGCTCTTTCTTACCCTTGACCGAGTTGTAAACGGTGTCACCCTTCTTCAGCACACCCGAATAGACACGAACGAAGGTCAGCTGACCAACAAATGGATCTGTCATCAACTTGAATGCCAGCGCGGAGAACTTTTCAGCATCATCAGCTTTACGGCTTGCAGGCTCACCACCTTCGGTCTCGCCGGTCACGTCAGGGATATCCACCGGCGAAGGCAAGTACATAATCACCGCATCCAACATACGCTGCACACCCTTATTCTTAAAGGCAGTACCGCATAACATAGGCTGGATTTCGCAAGCAATAGTGCGAGTACGGATACCCAACACAATTTGCTCTTCGGTCAAATCACCATTTTCCAAATAGCTATTCATCAAATCTTCTGACGCTTCCGCAGCAGACTCGACCATTTTTTCACGCCACTCACTAGCCACGGCTTGCAAATCAGCCGGAATGTCGCGGTAATCAAACTTCATACCTTGCGATGCTTCATCCCAATAGATAGCGCGCATCTTAACCAGATCAACCACGCCTTCGAATTTATCTTCCGCACCAATAGGCAAAACCATCGCAACTGGATTAGCACGCAGACGAGTTTTCATCTGATCGTAGACCTTGAAGAAGTTCGCACCCTGACGATCCATCTTGTTTACAAAAGCCAAACGAGGCACTTTGTACTTATTAGCCTGACGCCAAACAGTTTCAGACTGAGGCTGCACACCACCCACCGCGCAATAGACCATGCAAGCGCCATCCAGCACACGCATAGAACGCTCAACTTCAATCGTGAAATCGACGTGCCCCGGAGTATCGATGATGTTAAAGCGATGTTGCTCGAAGTTTTTCTCCATGCCACTCCAGAAACAAGTAGTAGCCGCAGAAGTAATGGTAATACCACGCTCCTGCTCTTGCTCCATCCAGTCCATGGTGGCCGCGCCATCATGAACCTCACCGATCTTGTGATTCACACCCGTGTAAAACAGGATACGTTCGGTAGTCGTTGTTTTGCCTGCGTCAATATGCGCACTGATACCAATATTACGGTAGCGATTAATGGGGGTTTTACGAGCCACGATAAATACCTAAAATAATTGGTTAGAAACGGAAATGCGAGAAGGCCTTATTTGCCTCAGCCATACGATGAACTTCCTCACGCTTCTTAACTGCACCACCACGACCTTCAGACGCATCGATCAGCTCACCAGCCAAACGCATACCCATGGATTTCTCACCACGTTTACGCGCCGCTTCACGCAACCAACGCATAGACAAAGCCATACGGCGGGACGGACGCACCTCAACAGGCACTTGATAGTTAGCACCACCCACACGACGGCTCTTAACCTCAACTTGTGGCTTAGCGTTATTCAATGCCAGATTGAAAACCTCAATCGCATCCTTACCAGTCTTCTTGCCAACTTGCTCAAGCGCACCATACAGAATGCGTTCCGCAACAGACTTCTTACCAGCTGTCATCAATACATTTACGAACTTGGACAAGTCTTGGCTACCGAATTTTGGATCAGGCAGGACTTCGCGTTTGGGGACTTCTCTACGTCTTGGCATATCAACCTCGAATTAATTACTTAAAAAACAAATCTACTAGGACTATTACTTCTTAGCGCGCTTGGAACCATACTTGGAGCGAGCCTGCTTACGATCCTTAACACCAGCCGTATCCAAACTACCGCGAACCATGTGATAACGCACACCAGGCAAATCCTTCACACGACCACCGCGCAACAGCACGACCGAGTGTTCTTGCAAGTTATGGCCTTCACCACCGATATAGCTAATCACCTCAAAACCGTTGGTCAAGCGAACCTTGGCGACTTTACGCAACGCAGAGTTAGGCTTCTTTGGAGTTGTGGTGTACACACGAGTACAAACACCGCGCTTTTGAGGAGAACCTTCCAAGGCCGGAACCTTACTTTTTTCTACGATTGCAACACGCGGTTTGCGGATCAACTGATTAATGGTTGGCATTATCTACACATCCTAATTAAATTCTAAAATTTCGTTAAAAAACAAATTACTGGCGAAAAAACAACGTCGCAGCAGGTAAGAATCTATCCGCTGCGACGGGAAAAAGGTTGCGAATTCTATTGAGAAAGCTCAGTGCTGTCAAGCAGTTCGCCCGAACCCACTGCATCCCCAGCCACCAGATCGCGGCCTTCTGCTGCATCGATACCTAAACGTTGCTTGCGACGTGCGGTGTGGAAAGCCAGTCCCGTACCAGCTGGGATCAGACGACCTACAATCACGTTTTCCTTCAAGCCACGCAGATCGTCCTTCTTGCCCATGATGGCGGCTTCGGTCAACACACGCGTAGTCTCTTGGAACGACGCTGCCGAGATGAACGAGTCAGTGGATAGAGAGGCTTTGGTGATACCTAGCAACATGAACTCAAAGGTTGCTGGGGTCTTACCCGCTGCGATGATGCGTTCGTTCTCAACCAGCAGATCGGCACGCTCAACTTGTTCACCAGTGATGAAGCGTGTTTCACCTGCATCGATGATTTGTACACGGCGCAACATCTGACGCACGATCACTTCGATGTGCTTATCACTGATCTTAACGCCTTGCAAACGATAGACTTCTTGCACTTCGTCGGTGATATAGCGCGCCAATTGCGCAACGCCCAACAGACGCAGGATGTCATGCGGATCAGCTGGGCCGTCCACAATCATCTCACCTTGGTTCACCACTTGGCCATCATGCGCCAACACGTGCTTCTCTTTAGGAATCAGGAATTCGTTAGCAATACCTTCTACGTCCGTGATAACCAGACGCTGCTTGCCTTTGGTGTCCTTACCGAACGATACGGTACCGGTACACTCGGCCAACATACCAGCATCCTTAGGCACACGCGCTTCAAACAACTCGGCCACACGTGGCAGACCACCGGTAATATCGCGGGTCTTGGAGCTTTCCTGCGGCATACGCGCCAGCACGTCACCCACGCCAACCGTCTGGCCATCTTCAACTGTAATGATCGCACTGGTCTGGAAGGTCACACTCACAGCAGTCTCAGTGCCATGCAACTTGACCTCACCACCCGCTTCATCGTACAGACGCACCATAGGGCGTAAGCCCTTGCCTTGCGTACCAGCACGTTGCTTAGGATCGATGACGACCAGCGTAGACAGCCCGGTCACTTCATCGATTTGTTTCGCTACAGTCACACCCTCTTCCACATTCTGGAAACTGATCTTACCGGCATACTCGGTGATGATAGGACGCGTATGCGGATCCCATGTTGCCAAGACCGCACCAGCCTTGACTGCGCCGTCCTGCTTGACAGTCAACATCGCGCCGTAAGGCACTTTATGGCGTTCACGCTCGCGACCACTGTCGTCCGCGATGATCACTTCCGCACTACGTGCGACCACGATCACTTCACCGCGCACGGTTGTCACCACACGCATATTCGGACTGTATTTCAACACACCGTTAGACTTACTTTCGACCTGGCTAGCCACGACGTTACGTGAAGCCGCGCCACCAACGTGGAAGGTACGCATGGTCAGCTGAGTACCAGGTTCACCAATAGACTGCGCAGCGATCACACCCACTGCTTCGCCCACATTCACCATACCGCCACGACCCAAGTCGCGACCGTAACACTTGGCGCACAAACCAAAGCGTGTCTCGCAGGTCAGCGGTGTACGAACGAATACCTCGTCCACACCGATTAGTTCGATACGCTCAACCGCACTCTCGTCCAGCAAAGTGCCGGATTCGTAAACGGTCTCACCCGTTTCAGGATTGACCACATCGGCATTCGCCACACGACCCAAGATACGATCACGCAAGGACTCGATGACTTCACCGCCCTCAACGATAGCCTTCATCGCCGCACCGTTCTCAGTACCGCAATCATCTTCGATCACAACCAGATCCTGTGTCACGTCGACCAGACGACGTGTCAGGTAACCGGAGTTCGCGGTCTTCAACGCGGTATCCGCCAGCCCCTTACGAGCACCGTGGGTCGAAATGAAGTACTGCAACATGTTCAGACCTTCACGGAAGTTCGCGGTGATCGGTGTTTCGATGATGGAGCCGTCCGGCTTCGCCATCAGACCGCGCATACCCGCCAATTGACGAATCTGTGCAGCAGAACCACGCGCACCCGAGTCGGCCATCATGTAAATCGAATTGAACGATTCTTGCAAAACTGGCTTGCCCTTGGCATCCAAACGAGGTTCATTGGTCAGGCGATCAAGCACTGGCTGGCTACCCAACTGCTCCATCATCGCCTTTGCAACGATGTCCGCAGTGCGGCCCCAGATATCCACGACCTTGTTGTAACGCTCGCCGTCTGTGACCAGACCGGAGGTGTACTGCGTGTAGATCTCGCGCACTTCCTTCTCCGCAGTCGCGATCAACTCGTGCTTCTGTGGCGGAACCAACATATCGTCCAAAGCAATCGAGATACCGGAACGTGTCGCATAAGTGAAACCGGTGTACATCAGCTTGTCGGCCATGATGACGGTGTCACGCAGACCGCATTGACGGAAGCTGGCATTGATCAGACGCGAGATTTCTTTTTTCTTCAACGATTTATTGATCAGCGCAAAGGGCAGACCCGCTGGCAATACTTCAGACAGCAGTGCACGACCGACTGTCGTTTCATGACGCACCAACTTCTCTTGCAGATCACCGTTTTCATCCTTATGCATCTCTTTCAGACGCACGATGACTTTGGCTTGCAGATCAACTTCACGAGACTCATAGGCACGCGATACTTCCGCGATGTTGGCAAACATCGAGCCTTCGCCCTTCGCACCTACGTTCTCACGTGTCATGTAGTACAGACCCAACACAATATCCTGTGAAGGAACGATGATAGGTTCACCGTTGGCTGGAGACAGTACGTTGTTGGAAGCCAGCAACAGAGTGCGACATTCCATCTGTGCTTCCAGTGACAACGGTACGTGTACCGCCATCTGGTCACCGTCGAAGTCGGCGTTGAACGCGGTACAAACCAGCGGATGCAACTGAATGGCTTTACCTTCGATCAGGATAGGTTCAAATGCTTGGATACCCAAACGATGCAGCGTAGGCGCACGGTTCAACATCACCGGATGTTCGCGGATGACTTCTTCCAAGATGTCCCAAACCACGGGCTCTTCCGCTTCTACCATGCGCTTAGATGCCTTAATGGTCGTTGCCAAACCCATCGCTTCGAGACGGCTGAAGATGAATGGCTTGAACAATTCCAACGCCATTTTCTTAGGCAGGCCGCACTGATGCAACTTCAACTGCGGACCAACCACGATTACGGAACGACCAGAATAGTCGACGCGTTTACCCAACAAGTTCTGACGGAAACGACCGCTCTTACCCTTGATCATATCAGCCAAGGATTTCAGCTGACGCTTGTTCGCGCCGGTCATCGCTTTACCGCGACGGCCATTGTCCAGCAAGGAATCCACCGCTTCTTGCAACATGCGCTTTTCGTTACGCACAATAATCTCGGGCGCCTTCAGTTCCAGCAAACGACGCAAGCGGTTGTTACGGTTGATCACGCGGCGATACAGATCGTTCAGATCAGAGGTCGCAAAACGACCGCCATCCAAAGGAACCAGTGGACGCAATTCCGGTGGCAGCACTGGCAACACTTCCATTACCATCCATTGTGGCTTGATACCGGATTGCATGAACGCTTCCAGCACTTTCAGGCGCTTGGCGTATTTCTTGATCTTGGTCTCGGAACCGGTAGCAGCCAATTCGGCACGGATGGTTTCGATCTCGTTCGCCACATCCAGATTGCTCAACAGGGCACGGATACCTTCGGCACCCATCAGCGCGGTGAACTCATCACCGTACTCTTCTGTCTTGGCCAAATAATCTTCATCAGACAACAACTGACCACGATTCAGCGGGGTCATACCGGGCTCGGTCACGACGTATGCTTCGAAATACAGCACGCGTTCGATGTCGCGCAGGGTCATGTCCAACACCATACCCAGACGGGAAGGCAGAGACTTCAGAAACCAGATATGCGCAACTGGAGAAGCCAGTTCGATGTGCCCCATACGCTCGCGGCGTACTTTGGACAAAGTAACTTCGACGCCGCACTTCTCGCAGATCACACCGCGATGCTTCAGACGTTTGTACTTACCACACAAGCACTCGTAGTCCTTGACCGGACCGAACACCTTGGCGCAGAACAAGCCGTCGCGCTCCGGTTTGAAAGTACGGTAGTTAATAGTTTCGGGCTTCTTGACTTCGCCATACGACCAAGAACGAATCTTCTCTGGTGAGGCCAGACCGATCTTGATCGAATCGAATTCTTCTTTTTGGGTGACTTGCTTGAACAAATCCAACAATGTTTTCATGTGTGACTCCTAAATTTGGTGAGTGGAGAGTGGGCAGTAGTGAGTGAGAATTTGACTTCCCACTCCCTACTCACGACTCTCGATTTAGTGACGCTCCAAATCCATATCGATAGCCAAAGAACGGATTTCCTTGATGACCACGTTGAAGGATTCCGGCATACCGGCATCGATCTTGTGATCGCCCTTGACGATACTTTCGTAAACTTTGGTACGACCGGCCACGTCATCGGACTTGACCGTAAGCATCTCTTGCAAGGTGTAGGACGCGCCATAAGCTTCCAAAGCCCAGACTTCCATCTCACCAAAACGCTGACCACCGAACTGCGCCTTACCACCCAATGGCTGTTGCGTGACCAAGCTGTATGGTCCGGTAGAACGCGCGTGCATCTTATCGTCTACCAAGTGATGCAGTTTCAGCACATGTTTGTAACCCACAGTGACCTTACGATCGAACGCTTCACCGGTACGGCCATCGAACAATGTGGTCTGACCTGATGTAGGCAGATCTGCCAGTGCCAGCATGTACTTAATCTCTTCTTCACTCGCACCGTCGAACACCGGGGTCGCGAATGTCACACCCTTGCGCAGGTTGCGGCACAACTCGATGATCTCGTCGTCGCTGAAGGATTCCAGATTGATCGTCTGACCATTGTGATGGTTGTAGATCTTGTTCAGGAACGTGCGTACCTCGGCGATCTTGGCATGCGCCTGCAGCATGTCATCGATCTTTTTGCCCAGCCCCTTGGCAGCCCAGCCCAAGTGCGTCTCAAGAATCTGACCGATGTTCATACGGGAAGGAACGCCCAAAGGATTCAGTACCACGTCTACTGGCGTACCGTCGGCCATGTAAGGCATGTCTTCCACGGGGACGATGCGAGATACCACCCCCTTGTTACCGTGACGCCCCGCCATCTTGTCACCAGGTTGCAGACGGCGTTTGACCGCCACATACACCTTGACCATCTTCTGTACACCGGCTTGCAGCTCGTCGCCCTGTGTCAGCTTCTTCTTCTTCAGTTCAAACGCAGCGTCAAATTCCACACGCTTCTGGGCCAGACCTTCTTTAACTTGTTCCAGTTGCAGCGCGATATCTTCATCGGCAACACGGATGTCGAACCAATGATGATGCTCGACGCTGTGCAAGTATTCCTTGTTCAACTTAGTACCCTTGGCCAGCTTCTTAGGACCGCCATTGGCAACCTTGTTATGCAGCAGTTTTTCCAAACGCGCGAACACGTCAGCTTCAACGATACGCATCTGATCAGCCAAGTCTTTCTTGTAGCGCGCCAACTCATCATCAATGATCTGTTGCGCACGTGCATCACGTTGCAGACCTTCGCGAGTGAACACTTGCACGTCGATGACCGTACCGGAACTGCCAGCAGGCACACGCAAGCTAGTGTCTTTTACATCGGAAGCTTTCTCACCGAAGATCGCGCGCAGCAACTTCTCTTCAGGCGTCAACTGTGTCTCACCCTTAGGAGTGACCTTACCGACCAACACGTCACCAACGACCACTTCAGCGCCGATGTGCACGATGCCGCATTCATCCAGACGACCCAACTGCACTTCGGACAGATTTGGGATGTCGCGGGTGATTTCTTCCGCACCCAATTTGGTATCGCGAGCGACTACAGTCAGCTCTTCGATATGGATGGACGTGAATCGATCTTGCGCAGAAACACGTTCGGAGATCAGGATCGAGTCCTCGTAGTTGTAACCGTTCCAAGGCATGAACGCGACCAGCATGTTCTGACCGAGAGCCAGTTCACCCATATCGGTAGAAGCACCGTCGGCGATGACGTCACCACGGCCCAACACATCACCTACTTTGACCAATGGACGCTGGTTAATGTTGGTGTTCTGGTTGGAACGGGTGTACTTAGTCAGATTGTAGATGTCCACACCTGCCTCACCTGGAGTGGTCTCATCGTCATTCACACGTACCACGATGCGCGCAGCATCAACATAGTCGACACGACCACCGCGCCATGCTTGTACGGTGGTACCCGAGTCGACCGCAACCGTGCGCTCGATGCCAGTACCCACTAGCGGCTTTTCAGCACGCAGACATGGCACTGCTTGACGCTGCATATTGGCACCCATCAACGCGCGGTTCGCGTCATCGTGTTCCAAGAATGGAATCAAGGAAGCCGCTACCGACACCACCTGTGAAGGTGAAACGTCCATGTACTCCAACTTATCAGGCGCAGCCAAGATAAATTCATTGTGTTGACGTGCAGAAACGATCTCGTCGGTAAAATGCCCCTTCTTGTCCAATTCAGCATTCGCCTGAGCGATGGTGAAATTGCTCTCTTCGATCGCAGACAAGTAATCAACCTGATCGGTGGTCTTGCTGTTCTCTACTTTCAGATACGGTGTCTCGATGAACCCGTATTCGTTGGTGCGTGCATACAACGCCAACGAGTTGATCAGACCGATGTTCGGACCTTCCGGTGTTTCGATAGGACACATACGACCGTAGTGGGTCGCATGTACGTCACGTACTTCGAAGCCAGCACGCTCACGTGTCAGACCACCAGGGCCCAGTGCGGAGATACGACGTTTATGCGTGACTTCCGACAAAGGGTTGGTCTGATCCATAAACTGCGACAACTGACTGGAACCAAAGAATTCCTTGATTGCGGCAGAGATAGGCTTAGCGTTGATCAGATCATGCGGCATCAGATTGTCAGCTTCGGCTTGACCCAAACGTTCCTTGACTGCACGCTCTACACGCGCCAGACCGGCACGGAATTGGTTCTCAGCCAACTCACCGACAGCACGGATACGACGGTTACCCAAGTGATCGATATCATCGATCTCACCGCGACCGTTGCGCAGGTCTACCAAAATCTTGACTACCGAGACGATGTCATCGTTAGACAGAATAGGTGCGCCTACCAACTCTTCGCGACCAACACGGCGGTTGAACTTCATACGACCAACCACAGACAAGTCATAACGCTCATCACTGAAGAACAGGCCGTTGAACAAGCCTTCTACCGCATCTTCGGTAGGGGGTTCGCCAGGACGCATCATGCGATAGATCGCAACACGTGCAGTCCATTGATCCACAGTTTCGTCAGTACGCAAAGTCTGGGAGATGTAAGCACCATGATCCAGATCGTTGCTGTATAGGGTGTTGATCTTAGTGATACCGGACTCTTGCAACTTCAGCAGCAGTGCTTCGGTGATCTCTTCGTTGGCATTAGCGATGATCTCGCCGCTGTCTTTATCCACCACATTGGTCGCCAATACGCGACCAATCAAGAAGTCTTCTGATACCGCCAACTTAGTGATGCCATCTTCCTGCATCTCACGGATGTGACGCACGGTGATGCGTTTGTCCTGCGCAACAATGACCTTGCCCGCCTTATTGACAATATCAAAACGGGCCACGTCGCCACGCAGGCGCTCAGCCACCACTTCAAATTGGATACCTTTCTTGCCCAGATGGAAGGCATCAAACTCGAAGAACATCTTCAGGATGTCTTCGTTGCTCAAGCCCAAAGAGCGCAACAAGATAGTGACCGGCATCTTACGGCGACGGTCAATACGGAAATAAACGTAATCCTTTGCATCAAACTCAAAATCCAACCATGAACCACGGTAAGGAATGATACGAGCAGAGAACAACAACTTACCGGAAGAGTGAGTCTTACCACGGTCATGCTCAAAGAACACACCAGGCGAACGGTGTAACTGAGAGACGATAACGCGCTCAGTACCGTTGATCACGAACGAGCCGGTATTGGTCATCAAAGGCATTTCACCCATGTAGACTTCTTGCTCTTTGACTTCTTTTACTGTGGGCTTGGAAGCCTCTTTGTCCAAGATGGTCAAACGTACGCGTGCGCGCAGTGGAGATGCATAGGTCAAACCGCGCTGTTGGCACTCTTTGACGTCAAACGGGGGCATACCGAGGGTATAGCTTACGAAATCCAAACGCGCATATTTATTGTGGCTCTCAATCGGGAATATCCCGTTGAAAGCAGCTTGCAGGCCCGAATTCTTACGCTGTTCAGGCGCCGTATAGGCTTGTAAAAAGTCTGCAAAGGATTCCAGCTGAGTAGTCAGCAGAAAAGGAACCGGCAAGGCACCGACTCGCTTGGCAAAGCTTTTACGAATACGTTTTTTCTCGGTAAAAGAGTAGCTCATATAATCTCCACGATTAAGGGAAAACGAAGTTTGCTTGCTTTCGCACTGCACGAAAGCTCGCGTTGGTCTAGCCAGTACTATCGCGACTTGAGGGTCACGCTGTTACTAAAAGACAGGGATCAAGAAATGTTTTTAAGGTCCTTGAGCGCTGGCTTCTACAAGCGGCAAAAGGCTGACGGATATCCGTCAGCCTTTTTACATCACAACAGCTTACTTGATTTCAGCAGTTGCGCCAGCTTCGATCAGTTGCTTAGCGATTGCATCAGCATCAGCCTTAGATACGCCTTCCTTAACAGCCTTAGGTGCGCCATCAACCAGATCCTTAGCTTCTTTCAAGCCCAGACCGGTGATAACACGAACCACCTTAATCACGTTAACTTTGCTGTCGCCAGCGCCAGTCAACATCACGGTGAATTCAGATTGTTCAGCAGCAGCGGCAGCACCGCCACCAGCAGCAGGACCAGCAACTGCAACAGCAGCAGCGGATACGCCGAATTTTTCTTCCATTTGTTTGATCAGATCAGACAGTTCCAGCACAGTCATGCCAGCGATTGCGTCCATCAAGTCAGCATTAG
>JAVHRA010000095.1:0-3111 GCA_036171395.1 Gallionella sp.
GCCGAGCGCGGCCCCGCGGCTCAGCCCCTTGTGGATGAACGCGCAGTTGACGATCCGGTACCGGCCAGCTTCATCCTCGATACAAATGGCCGGATACGTCATGTCGAGGTGGGTTACACCACGGAGTGGGGCTTGCGTTTGCGTCTGTGGCTAGCAGGGCTGTAACGCTCAGTCTTCTTTCGCGCCTTGATCTACCCAGCGTTTGAGCACACTGATGTTGCGCTTGGACAAGCTGCCCGCCATGCCATATGGCATACGGATAGAAGGATGGACGCGGCCTTCTATGACTTGGATAAAGATGCTGGTGAAGCTATCGCCGGGTTTGATGACTGCACCGAACTTGGTGCCCTTCATTAGACTTTGATAATTGCTCATGTCCAGTCCGCTCTTCTCCAGCCCTTGGCCACCCGGTTCGTGGCAGTTCAGACAGTAGTCATGCAAGATGGGACGTACCTCTTTTTGGTAGCTGACTGCGCTTTCGGCATGTGCATTCACCGAGAGCGACAATGCGAGCAATATGAATAAATTTCTGGGTGCCATGGCACACCTCCTATTGTCTTAATCTAATCGTGACCAAATCTGCTGCTTCACCAGATACAGCAAGAAGGTGAGCAGCAGCAGATAGCCAATCACGTAATAACCCAACTTAAGACGCACGCTTTGCTGCGGGTCTGCCGTCCAGTTCAGGAATGAAACGATGTCGCGTGCCTGAGCTTTAATGGCGTTCAGTTGTGCTGGATCGTTGGCTCCACTCACCCCCAGCGGGTCTGGCATCTTGGTTTCGGGAAAAATATGGTTGCCGGGTACGCCCGATGCATTCATGTAATAGCCGAGCAGATAAGAGTAAACGTAGTTTGGCCCACCGTCGCGCGCCTTGGTCATCAGGCTCAGGTCGGGCGGCGTAGTGCCGAAAGCTTGCAGCGCATCGCTCTCTGACATCTGTGCCAGCATGGGCGTATCTAGCCCCTGTTCGCCACGCCAAGCATCGATTTTTTGCTTGTTGATGCCGAGTTTAAGCAGATCGCGGTATTTGATGTACTTGAGGCTGTGGCAACTGTGGCAGTTGTTTACCAAGGCATCAGCGCCGCGCTCCAGTGCAGGCAGGTCGCCCTGCACCGCCACCTTGCTCAAGGCGGCTTGGTGCGCGTAAGCCAGCGGGGTGGCACACAGCAACAGTGCGAGCAGGAGTTTGCTCATGTCCGCGCTCCTTTGCGTTGTGCGTGGCTTTGTTTGTGTCGCTCGATGGCGGCGGCTTCGCTTGCCATCAGTTCGATGAGCGCAGGTGGCAGACCGCGCTTGATCAGCCAGCGCTCTTCCATACGCGAGACGAACGGGATGATAAAGAAGGAGCCGAAGTAGCACAGCGTCGCCACTTGTCCGAGCAACAGCGTGCTATCGGTAGGCGGGGTGTAGCCCACGTAGCCGAGCACCAGCATGTCAATGATGAAGAGCAAGAACTGGATGCGGTAGAAAGGGCGGTAGTGCGCGCCGCCGGGGATGCGCGAGCGATCCAGGAAGGGCATGAAGGCGAACATCATCACCGACAGTCCCATCGCCAGTACGCCACCAACCAGGTCAGGCACCGAGCGCAGGATGGCGTAGAAGGGCAGAAAATACCATTCGGGCACGATGTGGTTAGGCGTCTGCATGGGATTGGCCGGAATATTGTTGGCCGGCTCGATGAGGCTGTCGGGCAAGAAGAATACGAAGATGCAATAGACGATGAGGAACCAGCCTAGGCCGTACAGATCCTTGGCGGTGAAATAGGGATGGAAGGGGATGTTGTCTTTGGCCGCGAGGTCTATGCCACTGGGGTTGCTGCTCTTCACCGTGTGCAAAGCTACCAGATGGATGACCACGGCAGCACAGATGATGAAGGGGAACAGATAGTGCAACGCGAAGAAGCGCGTCAGCGTCGCGTCGCCCACCGTGTAGTCACCGCGCAGCCAGATTACTACCTGATCGCCGAAAAAGGGTGTGGCGCGGAACAGGTTGGTGATCACCGTCGCACCCCAGAAAGACATCTGTCCCCACGGCAGTAGATAACCCATGAAGGCAGTCGCCATCAGCAACAACAGCAGACCTTGCCCGGTCCACCACAATAGTTCGCGCGGCGCGCGGTAGGAGCCGTAGTACAGCGTACGCGCCATGTGCACGAAGATGACGAAGAAGAATGCCGATGCGCCAGTGGCATGCATATAGCGCAACAGCCAGCCGTAGTTCACGTCCCGCATGATGTGCTGGATTGAGTCGAAGGACAGGGCGACATCGGCCTTGTAATGCATGGCGAGAAAGATGCCGGTGGCTATCTGCAGCGCCAGCACGAAACCGGCGAGAAAACCGAAGTTCCACCAGTAACTGAGGTTACGTGGCGTGGGGTAGCCGGTCAGCTCATGTTTGACGAAGTTGGTGAGCGGAAAGCGATGGTCTATCCATTTCATGATGCGTGCAGGCATGGTCGCTCCTAGGCTTTGCCGATGACGATTCTGTCTGCCGCGACGAAGCGGTAGGGCGGGACTTCCAGATTCTTGGGCGCGGGGCCGCGTATCACACGACCGCTGTCGTCGTACTCGCTGCCGTGGCAATGACAGACCCAGCCGGGGCCTTCCTTGTTTGGTACACAGCCCATGTGGGTGCAAACGCCAATCACCACCAGCCATTCGGGATGTCGTACACGCTGAGCATCAGCTTGCGGGTCTATGTTGCCTGCGCTTGTTGATGCTGCTTGAATCTCTTCAGGAGTGCGATGCACGATGAAAACTGGCTTTCCCTGCCAAGCCACGGTTCGTACACCGCCGGGCGGAATGTCGGCCAGCTCGACTTCAGTCTCGGCGCGTGCCAACACGTCGGTGCTGGGATCCATGCTGGCGATGAAGGGGACGCAGGTTGCGGCGATTCCGACACCGCCGAATGCGGTGGTGAGCTTGATAAGGAAGTTGCGCCTGCCGCCGTCGTCCGTACTTGCATCCTTGGCCATGCTGTTCACCTCGCGCTGTCTGTGTGAAGTCATCTTACGACGCAATCTTTACATCAACCTTACACTGTTCAGTGTGAGCCGCACACTGCGCAACTCGGATCGCGGCTCAGCTTCATGTCGCGGATGCGCATGTC